>CAMWXM010000061.1 GCA_947178195.1 uncultured Ruminococcus sp. | reverse complement strand
GTATTTATGTAAATGATACAATAATAAATGAAGATAAGGCAATAATAAGAGCCTGTTTAAAATCTTTATTATACAGGCTCTAAGACGGAGGTAACATAATGAGAAAATTTGAGCAGTGGCATAATTTCAAAGGAAGCAAATGGAAAGAGGAAATCAGCACCCGTGATTTTATTCAGAATAATTACACCCCCTATAACGGTGACGAATCATTTCTCTCTGCTCCCACAGAAGCCACCAACAAGCTCTGGAGCAAGCTGAAAGAACTTCAGAAGGAGGAGCGTGCAAAGGGCGGCGTTCTTGATATGGATACAAAAATCGTATCCACAATAACCTCACACCAGCCAGGATATATTGACAATGATATGAAAGAGCTGGAAAAAATCGTAGGACTTCAGACGGACAAGCCGCTAAAAAGAGCGTTCATGCCCTTCGGCGGCATAAGAATGGCTGAAGAGGCATGCAAAACGCACGGCTATACTCCTGATCCTGATATCCATAAAATATTCACAGAATATCACAAGACCCACAATGATGGCGTTTTTGACGCTTATACTCCTGAAATGCGGGCTGCAAGAAAGAATAAGATCATAACCGGACTTCCTGACACCTACGGCAGAGGACGTATTGTTGGTGATTACAGAAGGATTGCCCTTTACGGCATTGATATTCTTATTGAAAAGAAAGAAGAGGATCTGAAATTCTGCGGCAACGGTAAAATGAGAGACGATATAATCCGTCAGCGTGAGGAAATAAGTATGCAGATAAAGGCTTTAAAGGATATGAAAACTATGGCTCAGAGCTATGGCTTTGATATTTCTCAGCCTGCCACTAATGCAAAAGAAGCCTGTCAATGGCTTTATTTCGGCTATCTTGCAGCTATAAAAACACAGAACGGAGCTGCAATGAGTGTAGGCAGGATTTCTACTTTTCTTGATATTTATATCCAGCGTGACCTTGACGAAGGAAAGCTTACCGAATCAGAAGCACAGGAGCTTATCGACCATATGGTAATGAAATTCAGAATGGTCAAGTTTGCTCGCATTCCGTCATATAATGAGCTGTTTTCAGGAGACCCGGTATGGGCTACCCTGAGCATTGCCGGCAAGGGAATCGACGGCCGTCCTATGGTAACAAAAAATGATTTCCGTTTTCTGCATACGCTGGAAAATATGGGACCGTCGCCTGAGCCTAACCTTACAGTTTTGTACTCGCAAAATCTGCCGGAAAATTTCAAAAGATATTCAGCCGCTATCTCCATAAGGACAAGCTCTATCCAGTACGAAAACGATGATGTAATGAGAGAAGAATGGGGCGACGATTATGCTATCTGCTGCTGCGTTTCAGCTACCCAAACTGGCAAAGAAATGCAGTTTTTCGGCGCAAGAGCAAATCTTGCAAAATGCCTGCTTTATGCAATAAACGGCGGTATTGACGTAAAAACCAATCAACAGGTCGGACCAAGATTTGTACCTGTAACTTCTGAATATCTTGATTATGATGATGTAATGCAAAAATATGACCATATGATGAGCTGGCTTGCAAGTGTTTATGTTCATACCCTCAACCTTATTCACTATATGCATGATAAATATTATTACGAATCAGCGGAAATGGCACTTATAGATACAAAAGTCCGCCGTACCTTTGCAACGGGAATTGCCGGATTTTCTCATGTAGTAGACTCGCTCAGCGCAATAAAATACGCAAAAGTAAGAACTATCAGAAACGAAGAGGGTCTTGTAACCGATTTTGAAACTATCGGCGATTTTCCGAAATACGGCAATGATGATGACCGTGCTGATGAGATAGCGGTATGGCTTCTGAAAACATTTTTAAGAAAGATAAAGCAGTGTCACACATACCGTGATTCTGAGCCTACTACCTCTATACTTACTATCACCTCCAACGTTGTATATGGAAAAGCCACCGGCTCGCTTCCCGATGGCAGAAAGGACGGCGAACCCCTTGCCCCTGGAGCAAATCCTTCCTACGGCGCAGAGCAGAACGGTCTGCTTGCCTCTCTCAATTCAGTTGCCAAGCTGCCCTATGAGTATGCACTTGACGGCATTTCAAATACCCAGACTATCAATCCTGAAGCTTTAGGTCACACTGAAACGGAACAGGTTACAAATCTTGTAAATATTCTTGACGGTTATTTTGTCCAGGGAGCGCATCATCTTAACGTCAATGTTTTCGGCAAGGAAAAGCTTATTGACGCTATGGAACACCCGGAAAAAGAAGAATATGCCAACTTCACCATACGTGTTTCGGGATATGCGGTTAAGTTTATTGACTTATCCCGTGAGCAGCAGCTTGACGTAATCGCAAGAACCTGTCATACAACGATATGAAAGATATTGTAAAAATCCATTCGCTGGAAAGCTTTGGTGCAGCGGACGGTCCGGGAGTAAGATTTGTTATTTTTTTGCAGGGTTGTAATATGCGCTGTAAATACTGTCATAATCCCGACTCATGGGATATAAAGGGCGGCACTGAGATGACAGCGGAAGAGCTTATTAACAAAGCACTAAGATACAGAGCCTATTGGAAAGAGGAGGGCGGTATCACTGTAAGCGGAGGCGAACCGCTGCTTCAAATTGATTTCCTGATCAAATTTTTCATGCTTGCAAAGGAGCATGGAATCAACACGGCAATTGATACGTCTGGCAATCCGTTTACCCATTCCGAACCGTTCTTTTCAAAGTTCAGTAAGCTTATGAAATATACAGATATGCTGCTTTTGGATATAAAGGAAATTGACCCTGAACGGCACAGGATGATCACAGGTCATGACAATAAAAATATACTTGAAATGGCGGAATATCTTTCAGAAATAAATAAACCAGTATGGATAAGGCATGTTCTTGTTCCGCAGTATTCTGATTTTGACGAGGATTTAAAAAACCTGGCTGAATTTATAAAAAATCTTAAAAATATAGAAAAGGTAGAAATACTGCCTCTTCATACTCTTGGGATTCATAAATGGGAATTATTGAAGATTCCTTATGAATTACAAAATATAAGTCCGCCCTTGCAGGAAAGAATAGAAAATGCTGAAAAAATTCTTAATTCGGCGCTGCATAAAGATCGACTTTGATTTTTTATGATGTACTGAATTGTCAAAAAGCTGCAGAAATCATTATTTAACAGAAATCTGATTATTTGCTGTACGTAAAAAAAGTCATCCAAATTTCAAAAAAATTCGGATGACTTTTTTATACTCATATCAATGACTGCTCTATCCTGATTCAAGCAATATGGTTTTTACATAGATATTCTTTCCCCGTATAAAAAGTGTCTGCCACATCTGTTGCATATGTAAAGTCTCTTGTTTGTTCACCAGTTCCTACTACAGTAAACGGCTTCTCTACCAGCTTCTGGGTCAAAGTATCTGATGTTCTTGAACGTGTTCCATAAACATTAAATAATCTTAGTGTAATTAGCAGAAATCCATAAACTTTTCCCCAGTGCAGTACCGTTTCCTCACCCAATATTTTAGTCATCGCATATGTATACTGCGAACGAATATCAACGGTTTCTTTCGTTGTAAATTCATCAGGTATTCCATAACATGAAGAAGCTCCTTGGCAAGCTTTATTGCCTCCACCTTGAATTTTTCATCATAGTCTCTTCCTGTTTTTCTATTATATTTTTTCCTTCGGATTTTGTCAAGTTTTATTGTACCATATCAGTTTTTGATCTGCCGTCAAAAATATGGCTAGCCGAGTGATCTCGGCAATACAAATTTGCTGATAGTTTCTGCAGATTTTTTACAAAGGCTCGACCGGAAAATTTTTACGCAGAACTAATTTATAATTTCAGGAGGATTTTTCAATGTCAAGAAGAGGAGAAAATATTTACAAACGAAAAGACGGAAGATGGGAGGGTCGATTTATTGATTCATATGATCAATATGGTAAGCCTAAATATCATTCTGTATATGGTAGAAGCTACACAGAAGTTAAGGAAAAACTTGGTTTTCATAAGAAGCAAAATTTCTCACCTAATATTTATAAGAGCTTGAAATTAGCAAGATATTGCGTTGACTGGCTTGAAACTGTTAAATTCAAGCATAAGGAATCTACATATGGCAAATACAGGAATATATGCAAAAATCACATTATACCCGAGCTTGGAGGCTATGACGCTTCTTTGATTTCCAGTAAGCAGATAGAAACTTTCCTGTCTGTCAAGCTTGATAAGGAAAAACTTTCTACTAAAACCGTAACTGATATTTTATGTGTTTTGAAGCTTATTTTTTCTTATATTGAAAACCAGAATGTAAAAACAAATTGCAATTTCAATAATATTTGTATTCACCAAGAACAAAAGCAAATGAGAGTACTTTCAATTGAAGAACAGAAGAAACTAACAGAATTTCTCACAGAGGATATGGATTTAAATAAGCTTGGAGTGTATTTGAGTTTATTTACCGGTATCAGAATAGGTGAGCTTTGTGCGTTAAAATGGAAAAATATCAAGCTTAGAAATAAGATGCTTAATATAGAGAAAACTATGCAGAGGATCCAAGTTTATGATGAAGAAGTCAAGACAAAAGTTGTCATAACTTCGCCAAAAAGTAAGTGTTCGAAAAGAGTTATACCGCTGCCGAAATTTTTGTGTGATATATTGAAGAAATTTAAAAAGAGCGAAAATAATTTCTTGCTTTCGGGCAGTTCAGAATATTTTATTGAACCAAGAGCAATGCAATATACTTTTAAAAAATATTTAAAAATATGTGGTTTTGATGATGTGAATTTCCACGCCCTTCGCCATACTTTTGCCACAAGATGCGTTGAATCAGGTTTTGAAATCAAAACACTCAGTGAAATATTGGGACATTCAAGCGTAAAGATAACTCTTGATCGATATGTTCATTCGTCTATGGAGCTGAAACGAAAAAATATGGAAAAGCTTGCTTGTATGCTTTAGCTATTAGCTGTCAAATTTCTGGTCAAATTTTATCCGGAACAACGTAAATATGTCAAATGAACTGCCCCCAAAAAGATAGACAAAATTTCTCCTTTAAAGCTTTGCCTATATTTTTGAGGGCAGTTCAAGACTGCTGTGTACTTATTTTAGTCTTTACTTATGGATTTTTAGTGGTATAATAACATTGGTAATTATTGTCAATTTTATAGTTTTGTACAATTTATTCTGGTTACACAATAACCAATCAGCTCAGTTCTATCATTTCTTCAAACATAGAGTCAATATCCTTTTTAAGCCTTTCGATCTCAGCGCATTTTTCATTCATAAGTTCAAAATCGGAATAAATTTCCTCCTTTGAAATTTCATTCTGAATCTTGTCCAGCAATGCTTCATTTTCCCCGATAAGGTTTTCAAGCTCATTGAGCCTGCTTCGTCTTTTAGCTTCTATTGCTCTTTGTTCCTTGGATTTATACGCACGAGCATTTTTTTCACGAGCCGCCGCATGAGCCTTTTCAAATTTTTCTGCATCAAGTATCTGCTGCTGTTCCTGCTCACGTTTTTTTGTAACACTAAGATAATAATCGAAATTGCCGTTAAAAATCTCCGTTCCATCAGAACGTATTTCAAGAATTTTTTCAGATATTCTGTTCAGCAGGTATCTGTCATGAGACACGAAAATAACAGTACCGTCAAATTCGTCCAGAGCCTGTTCAATAGCCTCCTTAGACATAAGGTCGAGATGGTTGGTCGGTTCGTCAAGAATAAGTACATTGCCCTTTTCCAGCATCATCAAAGCAAAGCATACCTTTGCTCTTTCTCCACCGCTTATAACGCCGGTCTCCTTAAAAACATTTTCCCCCTTTATGCCAACGCTTCCCAGAAGAGAACGTATATCCAGATCGGTAAGTATAGGATAATGCTTATGCAGCTCGTCTATTACGGTATTGTAAGGGTCAAGATTTGCGCTTTCCTGTTCAAAATATGATATTCTCACATTAGAAGTCCATTTTATTTTTCCGTTGTGTGGCAGAATATTCTGTAAAATTTTAAGAAAGGTAGATTTTCCTATACCGTTTTCGCCTATGATACCCAGCTTTTCCCCACGCTTCAACTCAAAAGAAATATGTTCGGCAAGAAGTTTTTTTCCGCTGCCCTCACCTACCGTAATATCAACGTCCTTAACGCTTAAAAGGTCAAAAGGCGGCGTAACGGCATATTCAAAATGAAGATGGGGTTGATTGGCAACCTCTACAGGCTTTTCCAATACCTCAATTTTATCCAGAGCCTTCTCACGGCTTTTTGCCATTGCCGCTGTGGAAGCTCTTACTTTATTTTTGGCAATATAATCCTCAAGCTTGGCTATCTCTCTTTGCTGCGCATCATATTCCTTCTGTTTGCGTTTTACGTCCTCTCTTTTTAGCATGGTAAACGCTGTATAATTCCCCTTATAACGGTTCAGCCTTCCCAGCTCTATATCACATACGGAGGTAACAACTTTATCCAGAAAGTACCTGTCATGAGATACTATTAACAATGCTCCCTTATAGTCTTTGAGATAATCCTCCAGCCATAGAACAGTTTTAAAATCAAGATGATTTGTCGGCTCGTCAAGAATAAGCAGATTAGGCTCTTCAAGAAGCAGCTTTGCTATTGCAAGGCGTGTTTTTTCGCCGCCGCTGAAACCGCTTATAGTACGCTGATATTCCTTTTCCGTAAACCCCAGACCGTTTAATATTGTTTTTATTTTTACATTTATATTATAGCCGTCATTGGCTTCATAATAAGCGGCAAGCCGTGAATATTCATCTGCCACATCATTGCTTACGTCGGAATTTTCGTTCATCTGCCTTTCCAGAATTTTCATGCGTTCCATTACAGAATCAAGCTCTGAAAAAACGCCTTTCATTTCATCTATAACAGTACTTTCTCTGTCAAGTCCGGACATCTGTTCAAGATAACCGATAGAAGTCTTTGCTGCTAATGAAACTATTCCGTCTTTCTCAGTAGTACGGTCAGGAAGCTCCTTGCCGGTAAGAATACGCAGCAGAGTTGTTTTTCCGCAGCCGTTTACTCCTACGATACCTATTCTATCCTTTTCATCAATTGTAAGATTTATATTTTTCAGTATCTGCCTTCCATTATAATACTTATTTATGTTGATAAGATTTGCAAGCATTTCTGTTCTCCGTAAATCAATTTCCGATACAGCGATAATAAAGAGCAGCGCCGCACAAAATTATGCCATAAATTCCACCACGGCATAAATTATATTTTTTTGTACGTCGCTGCTGTAAGGCTCAGAAGTTTTCTTCAAGAGCTCTTGCAAGCTGGTCGGGGCAAGAGGTATTTTTATAGCCACATTTAATATTTTTCAACTTTTCAATAACATCTTCTACCTTCATTCCCTTAACAAGAGCTCCAATGCCTTTAAGATTACCGTTACAGCCGCCTATATATTCAACGTCCTGAACAATATCATTTTCATCAACTTCAATATTTATCTGCTTTGAGCATACGCCCGTAGGTTTAAAAGAAATTTTCATTATAAATTACACTCCTTTTTTCTTGCGATTCCTGATTTTACAGCCGCCTGAGCTACTGCCCTTGCGACCAGAATTGGAATATTTCTATCGAATGGGTCGGGAAGAATGTTGTCTGGACTAAGCTTATTGCTGTCAACGCTTTCCGCAATAGCATAAGCCGCCGCAAGCTTCATTTCTTCATTTATATCCTTTGCTCTTACAGCAAGTGCGCCTTTGAACACTCCCGGAAAAGCGACCACATTATTTATCTGATTAGGATAATCGCTTCTGCCTGTGCCGACCACAAACGCTCCTGCCGCCTTAGCCTCATCAGGCATTATCTCAGGGGTCGGATTAGCCATTGCAAAAACAACAGGCTTATCCGCCATTGATCTTATCATATCCTGTGTCACAAGTCCCGGCTTGGAAACGCCGATAAATGCATCAGCATTTTTCATAGCGTCGGCAAGACCGCCCTTTATTTTATTTTTATTTGTGATTTTTGCGATTTCATAATGAGAGGGATTTTCAAATTCATCTCCGTCACATATTATGCCCTTTATGTCCACCATTATAATATTGCCTATCCCAAGGGTAATAAACTGCCTTGCAATAGCACAGCCTGCCGCACCTGCGCCGTTGATAACAAGAGTCATATCCTCTATTCTTTTGCCTGTTACCTTAGCTGCATTTATCATAGCTGCGCTTGCGACAATAGCAGTCCCATGCTGGTCATCGTGAAAAACGGGTATATCCACTTTTTCTTTAAGCTTTTTTTCGATTTCAAAGCATCTCGGAGCGGAAATATCCTCAAGATTGATGCCGCCAAAGCTTTTTGAAATCAAAGCTATGGTATTTACTATTTCATCGGTATCTTTAGAGTCGATGCAGATAGGAAAAGCGTCAACATCCGCAAATTCTTTGAATAAAGCACATTTGCCCTCCATAACCGGCATAGATGCCTCCGGTCCAATATCTCCCAGTCCCAGAACGGCAGTACCATCGGTAATTACCGCAACAAGATTGTGTCTCCGTGTAAGCTCATAAGAAAGCTCCGGATTTTTTTCAATTTCAAGGCATGGCTTTGCCACTCCCGGAGTATAGGCGTTGGAAAGCTGTTCACGGTTATTCACCGGCGTTCTTGAAACGATTTCGATTTTGCCCTTCCATTCAAAATGTTTATTAAGAGCCGATTCCATAATGTCCATTTTATTTTCACTATCCTTTTTACTTTTTATTAGACAGCTTTATTATTCTGTCAAGATTTTCCTTTGATGTGGTATATTTGCCCAGATGGGTCGGCACAGAGTTATAAAGTCCGTGGAAATCAGAACCCCCTGTAACTATAAGGTTATACTTCTGTGCAATTTCAAGAAGCTCCTTCTGCTTGTCTTTATCGGCAGTATAATGAAATACCTCCACACCGTCCAGCTTTTTCTTTTCAGCCAGCTCCTCAAGCAACTCAATATTATTATAAAGTACAGGGTGAGCCATGACCGCCACTCCCCTTGCCGAATGAATAAGATCAAGCACAAAATTAACATCAGGATATTCACGCTCAACAAGACATGTGCCGGTTTCAAGATTAAAAAGCTCATGGTCCAGTTCGCCGTAAAACTCCAAGGCATAGCCGTATTCTATAAGTGCTCTCATAATATGGGATTTAAAGATACTTTTACTTCCTGTGCAATGCTTTAAAACATGCTCGGCAGTAATAGGATAAATGTCCATAACTTTTTCGATCATCTCTTTTGAGCATTGTTTTCTTATTTCGCATGATTTAAGACAAAGTCCCTCAAGTCTGTCCGGTTTTTTCGGAGCATAGCAAAGAATATGAACCTTCTGATTTCTTTTTTTATCCCATGCCGACATTTCAACACCTTGAATTATCTTAACTCCATGTCTTTCCCCCAGAATGCTTGCACGAGAAAATGACGATAAAGTATCATGATCGGTTATAGAAAGAAAGTCTATATTCATTCGCTTTGCCTGAATTATTATATCCTCTATACCAAGGGAACCGTCTGATAGAGTCGTATGACAGTGAAGATCACAAATCATAAAAACCTCCGTTTCTTTGTATGCGTTTTATCAAACAAGACGCAAGCCGTGCTTTGTGCTTTATAAATAATTATATAAGTATTATATCATAATATTGCTATAAAATCAATAGTTTTTTTGTAAGCACTGTACAAAAAGCAGCGTCGTACAGAAATTGTACAACACTGCCTTATTTTAAAATATATTATTAAGTTACGAAACGCCTGAAATAGTACCGCTTGTATATATTTCCTGAGTGCCGCCTGATGCGGAAGGCGTTCCCGAGATAGTGCCTCCTGTGTAGAATTTAGCTGAAGGATATGCGCTGCAGCCTGCCGTCAAGGTCGACACATTTTTACCTGCAATAAACGATATAATAACGTCTGATCCGTTTGCAAGAGTGATTCTCGTACCTGCGCTTGCAGAAGTGGAGGTACTTACAGTAGAAGTCATTTCGCTTCCGCCTGGCATACCGCCGCCCATTCCGCCTGAGCCTTTGTTAATAACGTAAACTCCACCTGTATAAGATTTTGTTCCGTCTGCGTCGAAAGGTTCGTTACCGTTTGATATTGCATAACCGCCTGAGATAGTAAGACTGCCGTTTGAGTCAAATCCGTCATGATCGCCGTCTGCTACATTAACAAATGCAAGACCGCCTTTGATATTGAGAGAATAATTTCCGGTAGAGCCGCCCATTCCGCCCTGGTTCCAGCCACCGCCCTGATGCCAACCGCCGGGAGTTGCGTTTCCTGAGCCATCTGCTCCTCCTGCCGCATTATAGCCGTCGTCTGTTGAATTTACGATAACAGAACCGCTGTTCTGATTGATATTCATGCCTTCAATACCCTCATAACATGTGGAAATATAAATCTTGACGTCATCCAGCACATCTGCGCTGCTGTTTCCGATATTAAGGTTTGAGTCAGAATGGCAACCGTCGTCTGCTGTAGCAAGAGTCATAACGCCTCCATAAAGATTCATATCGCCGTTACAGTGAATGCAGTCATCAGAAGAATCTATATTGATAACTCCGCCGTTTATGTTAATTCCGGCTGTTATCGAAAGATCAGTATCACCTGCTTTGATACCCTTTGCGCTTATATCGGTTTTATTTGAGTTGCCGTCCTGCATTCCGCCACCAAAACCGCCGAATCCTCCGGTAGAACCGCCTGTGGTAGTACCTGTAAAGGACGAGCCCTGATATGTGTAAATGTCAATATCGCCGCCGTTTATATTTACGTCTCTTATTGACTGAATACCGTCTGCGTAAGCAGTGATTTTAACTGTTCCACCGTTTATGGTAACAGTTCCTTTTGTGGTATCCGTTTCTTCGGTAGTTTTAATACCGTCACCGCCGGTTGTATTTATAGTTAAATTGAGCATACTAAAATCCGTATCGGTCTCATTGCCTATTTTAACTGAATCCTTTCCTCTGATACCGTCGTCCGCAGCCGTTACATTTATTGTGCCGTTATAAATTCTTACATCGTCCTTGCCGACGATAGCGTCCTGACAATTACCATTTACGTTCAGCGTTCCTTTTCCCTTAATTTTCAAATCGTCTTTAGAATAAATTGCACCTACACCACTGTCTGCATTTGTATAAGAAGTACCGTCTGAAATTGTATTTTCTGTTCCCTTTTTAGGAGAAACAACGCATTCATCGCCAACAGCGGCAACGTAAATCGGAGAAGTTGAAGTATTTGTAAGACTCATACCTTCCAATGAAAGCTCAACAAGACCTTCAGGATAGGCTGTTTTATCAACGTCTACCACTATCTGTCCCCCTGTCATATCGCCCTTTACAGAATAAACGCCAGGCTCGCTGATTGTGATAGTCTTGCTGTCTGAGCTTAAAGCAGCTCCTGTGCCTGAGAATAAAATACCGCTGTCTGCAAGAGTTATTTCATTGCTTGCAGGAGTAACGACCGCTCCCGACATAGCCGCAACGGAATTGTATATTCCAACGCCAGAAGACTTTACAAATTCACCGGCAGCAGCTGCGCCGTCATGGGTCATCTGAACGCCACCTGTAAATACATTATATGTGCTGTTTTCAAGAACAGAATTCACAATAAGGGCATATGTGTATTTTTTATCAGGAGTTATATTATAAACGCTTTCCCCGTTCTTCTTTATTATTATTTCGGCCTTATCAATTTTTTCCGTATAATTTAGCAGCATTGAATTTACAGTAATGCCTGATGTATCGGCAATAGCCGTATTGCTTGTTGCAACAACGCTTCCACCGGTAATATTGGCTTTATAGCCTTCGCCTGTTGTAAGACTACGTTTGGCGTAAGCGTAAACTTCAGCCGTATCGCTGATATTAATTTCAGTTCCAGCCTGAATTGCGTCGGTTTCAGATTTAGCAGTGACCTTACCGCCGGAAATCTCAACGTAATTTTTCTTAGATTTTATTGCGTCGCCACCTTTTGCATTTACATTTACTGTTCCGCCGGAAATTTCAATGTACCCTGTATCGGCGTCGCTGCCGTTTGAAATAATACCGTCTGCACCAGTTTCGGTTTCATCGGCTGCGCAAGTTACTTTTAATTTACCGTTTTTGATTACAACTGATTTTTTACCCTTTACAGCAGCTCCATCAGGATCAACGCTGTTATGATTTACCGTAATATTACCACCGTTGATCTTGAGATCGTCGTTACTGGTTATGGAATACAGATAATTGGAATTTACAGTAAGCGAACCACTGCCATTAATTGTAAGGTCATCCTTTGAATAGATGGTCGAATCAGCCTCGTCGTCAGTATATACATTGCTGTCGTTAAGAATATTTTCCGTACATTCAGCAAGAGTAATTACCGTTTTGTCAGCATTTACCACATATATCGGAGCATTTGTCGAGCAAGTAACATTCACTTCATTAAGTATAATGGAAACCTTATCCGTATCAGCAGCATTTACACGAATCTGACCTTCGTTTAAAGTACCGTTGATCTGATATGTTCCTCCGGAGGTAATAGTGACAACAGTATTATTTTCGCTGAGTTCCATTCCCGAGCCTTCAACAGAAATACGGCTGTTATTCAGGTGAATATAATTAACATCTGATACCGATGTACTGAGCAGAATCCTTTTCAAAGCAACAAAATCGAAAACATTGATTTTGCCATCGTTAGTCAGATCGGCATTGCCGCCTAAAGTGGAGGCTTTTTTTATCAGGAATTTCTGAAGTATGATCGCATCTGAAACATTTACGCTCCCGTCCTCATTGATGTCACCGACTGCAGCAGCTGAAACAGAGCTTCTTTCAGCAGTTATTGACGTATTCAGACCGATTCCGGCAGTTATAAGAGACGCTGAAGTTATAACAGACAAAATCCTGCGGAATTTTTTTATTTTTGACATTTGAAATCTCTCCTTTATGTTATACTTGATGAATTGTCTTTGTCGTTGATTATATTTTAATACAGCATTCTTAAATTAATCTTAAATGGTAAATGCTGAATTTTTTATTCACCAAATTAATCTCTCAAGGATTATTATTTGACATATATTTATATATGTGATATAATAG
>CAMWXM010000060.1 GCA_947178195.1 uncultured Ruminococcus sp. | reverse complement strand
TAACATGCTGAACACCGTTGATATATTCAAGCTTTACATTTATATTTTCAAGGGAATTTACAAGTGCCTCGCCGTCAAGAGCATTTTCAACAGCGTAAAGGGCAACAGAACGGTAAAGCGCTCCGGTATCCACATAAATAAATCCTATTTCAGCGGCAACTGCCTTTGCGATAGAACTTTTGCCTGCTCCTGCAGGTCCGTCAATTGCAATATTTATCATAATTTTAACTCCTTACATATTCAAAGCTGCACAGTATGCCGTTGAGAAGGCTATCTGCAAATTAAATCCACCGGTATAAGCGTCAACATCTATGACCTCTCCTGCAAAAAACAATCCTGAGACCAACTTTGATTCCATAGTTTTCGGGTTTATTTCCTTTGTATTCACTCCGCCGCTGGTGATTATCGCTTCTTCTACAGGGCGGAATCCTGCAACAGTCAGCGGAAAGTTTTTCAGCAAAGCCGCAAATTTCTGCCGTTCCTCACGAGTCACAAGATTTACCTTTCTTTCCCCTTCGATTCCCGAAAGCCTTACCATTACCGGCACAAGCTTTGAGGGCAGCAGCTTTGAAAGGGAATTGCCGAAAATTTTATTTTTATTTTCGTTGAAATCACGCAATATCCTTGCGTCAAGTTGCTGCGGAGAAAGTCCCGGCTTTAAGTCTATAAATATTTTATACCTATTTTTTTCCATTTGCCGGATATGAGAGCTTGCGCTTAAAACAAGGGGTCCCGACACTCCGAAATGAGTGAAAAGCATTTCTCCAAGCTCGTTGTAAATTTTTTTGCCTTTGTCGTAAAGGTTGAGGGTAACGTTGCGAAGGGACAGCCCCATCATATCAGCGCAGTATTTTTCGTTGCACACTATCGGTACAAGAGAAGGTGCGATAGGTATTATAGTATGTCCTGCCTGTTCTGCGAGGATATATCCATCACCTGTTGAACCGGTAGCAGGATATGATTTTCCGCCTGTTGCAATAAGCACCGAGCCTGCGGTATATTTTTTTCCGCCTGCTCCGACGCCTGTACAGACGTTGTTTTCAATAAGAATTTTTGTGACTCGTTCCTTTATGACTTTAATTACGGGCTGTCTGAGCTTTTTTTCAAGAGCGGAATCAATATCCGCCGCCTTGTCGCTTTGCGGAAAAACCCGGTTTCCTCGTTCCGTTTTAAGGGGTACTCCGGCAGCTTCAAAAAAGTCCATTACGTCACAAGCGGAATATTGAGAAAACACGCTGTATAAAAACTTTGAATTAACCGGAATATTTTTCATAAGCTGGTCGTTTGTGCAGTTGTTGGTCACATTGCATCTGCCCTTGCCGGTAATGGCAAGCTTTTTTCCAATCCTGCCATTAGGCTCGAAAATAATAGTTTTCTTTCCCCATTCTCCGCAGTATGCTCCTGCAAAAGAGCCTGCCGCACCGCCGCCAATTATAATTACGTCTGCGTCCATTATCTTATCCCCAAAGACTGTCCTGCAGCTTTAATATTTCTTCACGCCGCTTCTGAGTCTGAATACTGTCTATCTCGTATCTGCCATTTATTTCAATAAGAATATCGCCTTCCTTAGCGTTTTCAGGCAGCCTTATTCTGTCCGTTTTAATATGTTCTTCGCCATTTTCAATAACGGCTATATTTTCTTCAAAGCGTTCTAATATAAGCATTTTATCTCCTTATTTTTCGGTAGTTACCGTTATACCATCTTCAACTGAATCCATAATTATATTGCCGTCCATATCTGTTCTGTAAATTTTATCGGTATATTCCGAAAGCTTATTTACAGTCTCTTCGTGAGGATGACCATAGGATTTTCCATCACACATTATGACAGCATAGTCCGGTTGTACCGTATCTAAAAAATCATCGCTGCATGAGGACGAACTTCCGTGGTGAGGTACTTTTAAAACATCGATATCTTTAAGGCTGCCCTCTTTCAAAATATCCTTTTCCGCTTTTTTCTCAATATCTCCCGTAAACAAAAAGCTGTTATCTCCATGAGTAAGAATGGCGGCGGCTGAATAATTATTCATGTCCTTGTAGTCCTTCACCGGAGAGATTATCTCCAGTTCTCCTGCTCCTGCGTCAATTTTCATTCCCGGCTTTGCAGCGGTAATTTTCAGGTTCTTTGCCTGGACGCTTTTAAGGAATTTTTCATAAAATTTTGTAGTGGGAGTAAGGTCATCGGTTACCTTTGGTATAACTATCTGCTTTACATCAGTGTTATCTATAACATAAGACGCTGCGCCCATATGGTCTGAATGAGGGTGAGTAAGCAAAAGGCAATCAATATCGGGAACGTTATTTTCTTTAAGGTAGCTGCATATCGATTCTCCGTTTTCCTTTTCACCGGTATCTATCAGAATAGCCGTATCCCCTGACAGGATAAGCGAACAATCTCCCTGTCCCACATCAATAAAGTGAACCGTAAGCTCTCCGTCTGTCCCTGCCGTAGCTGAGGACTCGTCTTTTAATTTATCAAAAATACCGAAACGGTTAGCCGCATATACAGCCGCAATTATCAAAATTATAATTACCGGAAATAAAGCCGATTTTTTATTATTTTTTCTTTTTGCCATATTTTTTTCTCCTTTCGTTATTCTGACCTTTTCCATCAGCATCAGGAGTTACAAGGCAGTTTTTTCCGAATCCTATAAGATCTTGCCGTCCTGCTTTTTTCAAAGCGGCTATAACGATTTTTTTATTTTCCGGTTTGAAATACTGTAAAAGTGTTCGCTGCATCTTCTTTTCCTCAGGTGTTTTCGGTACATAGACCTCTTCCATTGTGTAAGGATCAAGTCCGGTATAGAACATACAGGTCGAGATAGTACCCGGCGTAGGATAAAAATCCTGTACCTGTTCAGGACGCATTTTATTCTCCTTTAAGAATACTGCTAAATCTATCGCTTCTTTAAGGGTGCTGCCCGGGTGAGAGGACATGAGATAAGGCACAAGATACTGCTCCTTTCCCATTCCCTTTGTAATAGCATAAAATTTTTGCTGGAATTTTTTGTAAGATTCTATATGAGGCTTGCCCATTTTGTCTAAAACCGCAGCGGAGCAATGCTCAGGGGCAACTTTAAGCTGACCGCTGACATGATTTTTTATAAGCTCTTTTATAAATTCATCGCTTTCGTCCTCCATAAGATAATCATATCTTATTCCCGAACGTATAAATACTTTTTTTATTCCCTTTATCCCCGAAAGCTTTTTTAAGATCCTGATATATTCCTTGTGGTCAACATAAAGATTAGGGCATGGTTTTGGAGCAAGGCACTTTTTACCCTTGCAAAGTCCCAAGGCCTTTTGCTTTTCACAGGAAGGATGTCTGAAATTAGCTGTAGGTCCTCCCACATCATGAATATAGCCTTTGAAATCCTTCATTTTTGTAAGCTTTTCCGCTTCCTCCATAATGGATTTCTCGCTTCGACAGGTGATTTTCCTGCCCTGATGAAGCGCAATAGAACAGAAATTGCAGTAGCCGAAGCAGCCTCTGTTATGGGTAATGGAAAATTTCACTTCTTCTATTCCCGGAACGCCGCCCAGTTCTTTATACGAAGGGTGATAATCTCTCATGTAAGGCAGCGAATATATCCTGTCAAGCTCTTCTGTGGTAAGGCTTAGAGCCGGAGGATTCTGTACCAGCATCATATTGCCATGACGCTGAATAACGATTTTTCCATACACTTCATCCTGCTGGTCATATTGCTGTCTGCATGCCTTTGCATAAAGCTTTTTATTTGTCTTTACCTGCTCATAAGACGGACATTCCGCAGCCCCATATGGAGTATTGACGGGCTCGGTCATATAGCATGTCCCTCTTATATCGTGTATATCATGTATGCTTTCGCCCTCTGACAGTCGTTTTGCAAGCTCGGTTATCTGATGCTCCCCCATTCCGAACATAAGAAGGTCGGCAGTACTATCGACTAATATGGACGGTCTTACGTCGTCGTCCCAGTAATCATAGTGGGCAAATCTTCTCAGCGAGGCTTCAAGCCCACCTATGGCTATGGGAGCATCACCGTATATTTCACGAATTTTTTTACAATAAGTAATAACCGCTCGATCAGGACGCTTTCCTGCCCTTCCGCCGGCAGTATAAGCATCATTGGAGCGTTTTCTTTTAGCGGCGGTATAGTGAGCCACCATAGAATCGATATTTCCGGAGGTCACAAGAAATGCAAGCTTTGGTCTGCCGAAGCTTGTAAAGTCCTTATCGCTTTTCCAGTCAGGTTGGGAAATTATACCCACAGTATAGCCTAATGACTCAAGCAATCTGGAAATTATTGCCGCTCCAAAGCTTGGATGGTCAACATAGGCGTCGCCGATTACATATATAAAATCGAATTGTTCTATTCCACGCTCTTTCATATCCGCCTTTAAAAGGGGTAAAAATCCATTCATATTTTATATCCTTAATTTTCTGTATTTTTGCTCATTCGCCGCTGAGCCCACTGCTGCTTTGACATAAGTACTTTTCTCGGCTTAGCGCCCTCGGAAGGTCCTATGACCCCCATTTCCTCCAGCTCATCGACTATTCTTGCCGCTCTTGCAAAACCAAGCTTTAATTTTCTTTGCAGTGCAGTAGTGGAAACCTGTCCCATTTCCACAGCAATATCGATCGCCCTTTCAATAAGTACATCATCCCCATTCCCCGACGGTTCAACAGCTTCCGCAGAAGATTTATCAGTAGGCATACTCTGCTCGACGGCTTCGATAATATCCTCGTTATAGGAGGTTTCAGATTCCTGCTTGATAAATTCAACCACCGATTCTATTTCCTTTGTAGAACAGAAGCAGCCTTGAACTCTGAGCGGTTTCTGCATGCCATTAGGGAAATAAAGCATGTCCCCAAGACCTAAAAGCTTCTCAGCGCCGGGGGAATCGAGAATAGTTCTGGAGTTTATCTCGCCCTGTACTTTAAGAGCTATTCGGCTTGGGATATTAGCCTTGATAAGACCTGTTATAACATCGGTGGTAGGACGCTGGGTCGCAATAATAAGATGCATTCCCGCCGCTCTTGCCATCTGTGCCAGTCGGCATACCGAATCCTCAACCTCTTTGGACGCTGCCATCATAAGGTCTGCAAATTCGTCAATAGCGATAACTATCTGAGAAAGTCTTGGAAGACCCTTACTGTCTGCCATTTCATTATATCCCGAAATATCCTTCACACTGTTATCGGAAAAAAGCTTATATCTTCTGAGCATTTCCTGTACTCCCCAGTTAAGGGCTCCTGCCGCCTGACGAGGTTCGGTCACGACAGGAATAAGAAGATGAGGTATTCCGTTATATGTTGTAAATTCAACCATTTTCGGGTCGATAAGAATAAGCTTTACTTCTTCGGGAGTTGCACGGTAAAGAATACTCATGATTATGGAGTTTGTGCATACCGATTTACCCGAACCGGTAGTTCCGGCTATAATCATATGAGGCATTTTTGCCACATCGCCTATTATAACATTGCCGGCAATATCCTTGCCAACAGCAAAGGCTATCTTACTTTTAGCGTTTTTGAATTCACGGCTTTCAATAATTTCACGAATAGAAACTATATCTTCATTTGTGTTTGGTATTTCTATACCTATGGCTGCTTTTCCCGGTATAGGAGCTTCGATACGGACTCCCTTAGCCGCAAGATTCAACGCTATATCATTTGAAAGATTGGTTATCTTGGCGACCTTTACTCCTGCTGCCGGCTTTATTTCATATCTTGTAACTCTCGGTCCTCTCTGAATACCGATAATACTTGCATTTACGCCGAAACTTTTAAGAGTTTCTATAAGCATATCCGCTTTTTGTTTAAGCTCTGCTCCGGCGGAAGGATCGTTTGCTTTGGAAACGCCCTTATTAAGAAATTTGATTGACGGAAGCATATATTGCTTTTCTGTATTTTCGGTTATCTGTACTTTTACAGAATTTTCCTCGACCTTCGCAGCCTTTTCCGCAAAGCTTTCAGGCATTACCTCTTTATTTTCACCGGAAATCGCCTGATTTATAATATCATCAAGGCCGGTTGATTTATTATTTTCTTTGGGTTCTTTTTCGACATTTTTGCTTTCCGGAGCTCTGAGCGGCTCTTTTACAGGCGGGCCTGTATTTATGGGAACATCAATCGCAAGAGAATCATCTGTGCTCCAGTTGGGCTGACCAAAATCGGGAGGAGAAATATCATTGCCGTCATCGGGAACATTCATATTTATATCATAGTCTGGGTCAGGCACAACATCCGAGCTTTCAGGCTGTGAATTGGCAAGGCGCAGAGCCTCCTGTTCTTCATCGTATTCCCATTCCTCATAGGCTTCAAGGGTCTGATTTTCTTCACGGATATCCTGCATTGTATGGTACATCTTTTTAAAGGGCCTCGTAAAA
This sequence comes from uncultured Ruminococcus sp., assembly GCA_947178195.1. Classification (GTDB taxonomy): domain Bacteria; phylum Bacillota; class Clostridia; order Oscillospirales; family Ruminococcaceae; genus Porcipelethomonas. The sequence continues at coordinate 6,982 of CAMWXM010000060.1, read as the reverse complement.
AATTTAAAAAGCTGAAATAATGTCAGATTCGACAGAAGCATTATAAAAATAAACAAAAGTACGCAGACGATTATCCTTGCACCGATAACGCCGAAAAACTTCATCAGCGGCCATGCTACCAATGCGCTCAGCATTCCTCCGCCTTCCAAGTCAGATCCTGTTTCATAAAGATATTTACATTTCTGAGCAAAACTGTCTCCCTGAGGAAGTCCCTCGAATATAACCTGTACCACCGAGCTGCTTAAAAGAATAAGACCCGTTCCCCACATAGCCTTTCCGTAAACGGTACGCTGAGAACGCTCCATTCCGATAAGCACAGCCGTATAAATAAGTATGACAGGCACTATAAAAACAGATACTCCGAAAAGTCCTCTCAATACCTGATGGATCATTTTCCAGCCGCTGCTGCCTTCAATAACCGTCAGAAGAAAAATAAGTACACCTAATGCAAAAAGAATTATTGACCAGAATTGATTAACAGGGTTTTCCGAAGCGGCATTAGATGTGCCGTTTCCGGAATTGACCTTTTGCCGGGAGGATGCGGCCTTTTTATTTTCTGATTTTGCTTTTGCTCCACTGTTTTTTTTACTTCCTGCCACTTTTATTGTCCTTTCTAAAAATATTATTGCTGATAAATTCCGGCGTTTTCTGTTATGCCTATAATTATCGCCGTCGCTCCGATAATCAAAGTGTATATTGAAAAAATTCTGAATTTATTTGATTTCATCAATAGCTTTACGGCTTTTATTGCACACATTCCAACTACTGCCGATACTAAAAAGCCTACGGCAAAGTTTATCGGTTCAATTACAATATTTTCTGCGCCCTTTTCAAAAGCGTCCTTTGCCTCTAAAATGCAGCCGCCGGCAATAGCCGGAATACCCAGTATAAAGGAATATTCTACCGCCGTTTCTTTTTTGAATCCGCTGAAAAGTCCGCCTGAAATAGTAGAGCCGGAGCGTGAAACTCCTGGAAACAGAGCTATTCCCTGAAAGATTCCGACAGTAACGGCGTTTTTTACGGTTATATCGCCGAATGCTTTATGACCGTTTACACATCTGTCTGATAAAAATAATATGATAGCCGTAAAAACAAAGCATATGCCCTCGACAATTATATCCTGATCCTCTGCAATACTTTCAAAATAATCTTTAAATATGTAAAAAGGCAGAAGCATTATAAGAGATATAAACATCATTATAACTGCCCGCCCTGATGGATTCAAGCCTTTGAAGCTGAATTTTCCGGTGAAAATATTTTTTATGATACCGAAAAATTCTGTTATCATTTCCGAGATGGTTTGTCTGAATGCAATAAAAACTGCCGCAAGAGTTCCCAGGTGAAGAAATGCTGAAAAAAGCAGCGCTCCTTCACCGCTGTTGCCGGTAAAATGCTGATATAAGGATAAATGTCCTGAGCTTGATACCGGAAGGAATTCCGTAAGACCCTGGATAACACCCTGAATTGCCGCTTCAAATATACTCATGTCCGCTCCCCTTTTTTATAGGGCAGTATTTCCATACACGCCCTTGAATATTCGTCATTTTTAATATATTCATAAGGAGCGGTAATACATGCCGTTTCAGGCAGATTTTTTTGATTTTTTTTGTTTTGGGAAGTATAAAATATATCATCGGGACTTATTATCGTATATAAGATCATTTCTGTCCCCCTTCGTCGGGGTAACGGCTTTCGGTATTTTCTATAATGGAATACAGGCATTCGATAGCGTCCGAAAGGCTTCCCAGATCGTCTACAAGTCCTATTTCAACTGCTTTTTCACCGTCCACCACCGTTCCCATATCCATAGTAAGCTCCCCTGTTTTCAACATAAGCTCACGGAATTTTTCTTCGGAAATACGGCTGTTGGAGGTCACAAAATTAACTATTCTGTCCTGCATTTTATCAAAATAAGAAAGCGTCTGGGGTACTCCCAGCACAAGACCGTTCATTCTTACAGGATGGATAGTCATGGTCGCAGAGGGTACTATAAAAGAATGCTTTGCGCTTACCGCTAAGGGTACGCCGATAGAATGTCCGCCGCCAACAACAAGAGAGACTGTAGGAGTTTTCATGCCGGCAATAAGCTCGGCTATAGCCAGACCCGCTTCAACATCTCCGCCCACAGTATTTAGAATTATTACCAGTCCCTCTATGCTCCTGTCCTGTTCTATGGCTACAAGAGCAGGGATTATATGCTCATATTTTGTAGTTTTATTCTGTGAAGGAAGAACATAATGTCCTTCAACCTGACCGATAATATTAAGGCAATGAATAAGATGCTTTGAATTATGTGAAATTATTTCGCCGTTTCTTTCGATCAGTTTCTCACGATCAAGAGCCTCTTCGATTTCACTGTCATGCTGATCGTCTCTTTCGTTTTCATTTTCAGGCTCGCTGTAATCAGGTATATTCATTTTTTCCGACCTTTCATGGAATATTATTGACACTTCGCTCAGATCATGTATCTTCAGAAGCATATCAATATTGTTACCATAAAAGTCATTCCTATACTAATTATAAACCATTTTACCAATAAAGTCAAATTTTACTGAATGTTTTTTCATAATCACATATCTTAAAAATTGTTTTCATTTTGCCGGGACTTCAAGATTTTTTAAACAGATGTTTAATTGACAAAATATTACATAAATGTTATAATAAAAAAAGTCCTGATAAGTCAGGACATAGTGAATAGGGTCTGCATATAACGGTAGGCGGTTTAAATCTTGCCTCGGAAACGAGGTGATGGTTATGACTATTATGGAAATACTTACTTTTTTATTGGTAATTATAGAAATAATAAAGTTAAATAACAAAAAGAAATAACCGCCCTACTCCCAAAGTCGACGGTTATTTTTAGCTTGAAACTTCGAGGATAAACCGCTTATCGCAGTACCCTTTTTCACCTATTATTATATTATAAAAGCTATTAAATGTCAAGAGGTATTTTTAAGAAAATAAATGCAAAATATTTCTGTACTGTTTTTACAGCGCTGTGGTCTGTTCTTACGGCACATAACATGTTGACAAAAAAACTCTCAGATGATATAATTTAAACAGGAAGAGCAGTGGCTATGCCAGATGAATGCTCATTTTGAAAACGAAGGGGAATTATAAAAATGCAGGAGATCATACTTGTTAAATATGGCGAAATGGCTCTTAAAGGAATGAACAAAAAAACCTTTGAGGATGTTCTCATAAAAAATATCAAAAGAAGAATAAAATCCCTTGGTAAAACAACAATAACAAGGGCGCAGTCCACGATATATATAATTCCTTCCGAGGAAGGCTTTGACGTAAGTGAAGCTATTGAACGTCTGAAAAAGGTTTTTGGTATCGCCGCTTTATGCCGTGCAGCCGTATGTGAAAAGGATTTTTCGGATATTGCTGCCGTTTCCTGCGAATACCTTGAAGAAATACTTTCTTATGCAAAAACATTCAAAGTGAATGCCAAAAGAGCGGACAAGAGCTTCCCTATGAAATCCCCGGAAATATGCAGGGAGCTTGGAGGAATACTTCTTGAAAAATTCTCTCATCTGACGGTAGACGTCAACCAGCCCGAGATAACTGTAACCGTAGAAATACGAGATGAAAAAGCTTTTGTTCATGCTGAAAATTTAAAGGGTGCAGGCGGACTCCCGGTAGGAACAAGCGGACATGCTCTGCTGCTTTTATCGGGAGGAATAGACAGTCCTGTTGCCGGATACATGATGGCAAAAAGAGGAGTGCATATTTCGGCGATCCACTATGTAAGTCCTCCTTATACCTCCGACAGAGCACGGTTGAAGGTAGAGCAGCTTTGCGAAAAAATCACCTCCTACTGCGGAAGTATCGCTTTTTTCTGCGTTCCTTTTACAAAGATACAGGAAGCTATCAAAAACAACTGTCCGGAGGAATTTTTTACAATTATAATGCGGCGGCTTATGATGAAGATAGCCCAGAAAATATGCGAAAAAGAAAAATGCCTTGCTCTGATAACCGGTGAAAGCGTCGGGCAGGTGGCAAGCCAGACGATAAATGCTCTTGTTTGTACCGACGCAGTTTGTGAAATACCGGTTTTTCGTCCGCTTATCGGCATGGATAAGGTGGAAATTGTTGATATTGCAAGAAAAATAGATACCTTTGAAACCTCGATACAGCCTTATGAGGACTGCTGTACGGTATTTACTCCACGTCATCCTAAAGTAAGACCGCTTCTTGCCGATGTTGAGGCTGCCGAAGCCGGCTTCGATTTTACCCCTCTTCTGGAAGAAGCAGTCAATGAGACAGAACTTAAAATTTTTAATCTTGAAGTGTGAAAATAAGCTCTGATCTATAACAAATCTAAAGCAAATCTTTATTTGAAATATATCTTGGTGAAAGTATGAAAAATTCAGATTCAAACACAGGTAAAACAGGTCAACCTTACAAACTAACCAACGAAAATCTTGACAAATTAGTCAGAGATGTTGTACAATTATTATTGAGTAAGAGTATAACTATCGCTACGGCTGAAAGCTGTACCGGCGGACTTCTTTCGGAGCTTATAACATCTGTTCCGGGAGCGTCAAAGGTTTTTGAAATAGGCGTATGCACCTACTCAAATAAGATAAAGCATGAATATCTTGACGTACCAAAAGCTTTGTTTAAGCAGTACGGAGCGGTAAGCCGTCAGGTGGCTCTCGCAATGGTTTCGGGACTCCAGAAACAGTCGGGAGCGGATATCTGTATATCGGTTACCGGAACGGCAGGGCCGGGAGGAGGAACTCCCGAAAAACCTGTTGGTACTGTATTTGTGGGAATAAGCTGCGGCAGAAAAAAAATAGTAAAGCTTTTAAGGCTATGGGAGCTGGAGGATAAAAGCCGTGATAACATAAGAATGAATGCGGCATACAGGATCTTTGAATTTTTAAAGCAGATGATTTCGGCTATGCCTGAAAATCTCCCGGAGAGCGGCGAAGAGGAATCCAAAGGCAAGGAAGTTGCAAAGCGGCTTTTTCCTTGGAAGGGCGACAACGCCTCTCAGGTGATAAGAAAGCTTACATTTTTAGGCTCGGTAGTTTCTTTTACCATCTGTCTTTTTCTGGTTGTCGATTACTATTGGGGAAACTATAAAAACCAGAAACTGGGAGAGGATCTGCAAAGGCTATACAGCCAGGCAGAGGAAATTCCTCCCATGACGGAAGCCCCATCGGAAGCAGTTTCGCAAACTAACGAGAAGGTGTGGACACTGAAGGACGGCGCAAAGGCTCTTCTGGAAAGAAACGACGAGGTAGTAGGATATCTAAACATTCCCGATACGGTTATAAGCTATCCTGTTGTACAGAGACGTCAGCAAAGCGGTAATGATTACTACACGACTCATAATTTAGACAAAGAAGAGGCAGACGCAGGCTCGATCTTCCTTGACTGGAGAAATTATTTCGATTATGTGGTAGATGGGACAAGAGTACTTGACAATTCCCAGAATCTTATTATTTACGGTCATGAAATGAAGGACGGCTCTATGTTCGGAAGCCTTAAAAGCTATAGGGAAAGCCAGGGATTTTTAGAGGAACATCCGATTATCGAGCTGAGCTCTAACTATGAATCGTATAAATATAAAATTTTTGCTTGCTTCATAGTCGATGCAGAGGATCAAACAGAGACAAAATTCGACTGCTGGAATACGCTGAATTTTGATAATGAAGAGCAGTTTTACGAATATGTTAATAATGCCAAAAAACGCTCCTTTAAATTCAATGACGTAGACGTTGTATACGGCGACCAGATTCTTTCGCTCCAGACCTGCCACAGTATGTTTACTACGGCAAGACTTTATATTATGGCAAGACTTGTAAGAGACGGTGAAGACCTTTACGAGGGAACGGATAATGTACGGGATAATGATAATGTTCTGTGGCCAAGCATTTATTACGAATGGAATTCGGGAAGTTATGACCCGGACGCAGAATTTGAAAGCTTCCCATTAAAAACGAATCAAAATCAGGAGCTGTCAACACAGCCCGAATGAACAAGAAAAAGAAGGAAACAAATATGAAAAGATTTAAAAAAGCAGCAGCCTTAGGATTGATGTCGGCAATGGTATTGTCGTTGGCGGCGGCAACAGGCTGTGAAGAAAAACAAGAAAGCTCAATGGCAGCCGATGTTATGGAACCTACTGAGAAAGCAACAGAGCCTCCTGTAGATAAGCTGCCTGATATTACAGAATTTTCAGCAGAACCCAACGGAATGCTGGGACGTGCAAAATCGCTTCTTGCGATAAACGACGACGTTGTAGGATATATCAACATTGACGGTACTGACGTTGATTATCCTGTTGTTCAGTGCGGCGATAATTCATATTATATGGACACGGATATTTACGGAAATTATCTTGATTCAGGTTCTATTTTTATGGATTATCGAGATATTTTCGTTCCCGATGAAAGCAAACAATCACCGCAGATAGTGCTTTACGGTCACAATATGTTAAATGGTACAAAATTCACATCATTACATAATTACAGAAAAGACGATTCGTTTTATGAAAAATATCCTATAATTGATTTTAATACAAATTATATAGAGGATCAATATGTAATATTTGCGTATTTTACTACCTACGGCGATTATGGCGAAAGCGCCTACGGCGAGGAATTTGCATATTGGGATATGGAAAATATGGACGAAAAGGAATTTAACGAGTTTTTGAAAACCGTTAAGGAACGTTCTTTTATTTCACCTAATATAGACGTTAAATACGGAGACCAGGTACTTACCTTGCAGACATGCCATATGGATGAGGATAACTCTCGTCTGCTTGTTATAGGTAGACGTCTGCGTGACGGCGAAAAACCCGAGGATTTTATTAAAAAAGCTGCGCCAAAGGACGAAAGCAGTTCTGATGACAGCGATGAAACCGACGAAGATAACGAAGAATAATAACAAACAGCGTCGCCGCACAGAAAAATGTGCGGCGATATTTGCAAATGGAGAGCGCTATGGATATAAATATGAC
>CAMWXM010000059.1 GCA_947178195.1 uncultured Ruminococcus sp. | reverse complement strand
ACGTCCTCTTGTAAAAAATGAACTCGCAAGTTGGTTCGGGGATTATTTCAAAAAACTACATATTCAGTTTACCAGCAACATGAGTACCAACGCTGCCATCATGGTACGAAGCGGACTGACTTACGCATTAGTGCTGGAAGGCTCCTTGCCATACTGGAGTACAGAACAAATCTGTTATCGTCCGCTTTCTCCTGAATTAACAGCGACCAGTGTTCTTGCATGGAAACGTCATCAGCCTCAAAGTCTTGCTGTTTCAAAATTTATTGAACATATACGACAGCATCTGTCACAGAATCAATAAATAATCTCCGTTTGTCAAAATATCCGACAAACGGAGATTATTTTTGCCTTAACTATGTTTGACAAAGTCCAATTTCTGAAAGCCATGCTGCAATTGCACTATAACAATCTGAAATATCTGAACGATATATGCCAATCTGTTTCAGTATTGTGCAGTCTTCCGGCAACGATGCTGTAATATCAGATATTGTGTCAGCAAGTCCGCCTGTTCCATGTGTACAGAACGGAATCACTGTCTTTCCGGAAAAATCGTACTCTTCCAGAAACGAAAATATTGCCATTGGACAGCTGTATCCCCAATTCGGATATCCCAGAAAAATGATATCATAGTCATCTATATCATTTAAATGATTTGCAAGTGCAGGATGAATATTTTCTGCCTGCTCCTTAGATACCCGTTCCAGACAATCTTCATAATCACTGGTATATAAGTCTTCTGCCACTATAGAAAACAAATCTCCGCCAACGAGAGACTGGATATGATTAGCCATAATCGCCGCATTTCCCGGAAGCAGTACACTTGCCGAAGAGGTAGCGTCTATATCTATTTCATCTGGGTTTTCCAAGTATACATTCTCTGCACGTGTAAAATATGCAATCAGTATATTGCTTTCAGACGAAGATTGTTTTAAAAACTGTCGTTTCATCAGACATAAATCAAATACATTCCAAACTCCGTTCCTGTCTAAATCGTAGTCTTTATCGCTTAAATCAGTTGTTTCTCTGGCAAGCAGAAAATCCTGCAAATTTTTTATATCTTCTATTGTGTACTTTGCTGTTTCTGCTGCTTCTACTAAATCCGCTGGATGCTGAACGAGTTCAGAAGGAGTAAACGCAGAAACGAACAATACAGTTGCTGTAAAAACGGATAACATGCAATCTACTAATTTTTTCACGTTACTCATGCCTTTCATTTCTGGAAATATTAACGATTTAAAATTTATTATCATATTAAAATGCTGATGTGTCTATCGTTTTAATTATTTTTGCAGGATTTCCGCCGACAATTGTATTCGGTGGGACGTCTTTAGTAACAACAGCGCCTGCTCCGATTACAGCATTTTCTCCTATAGTAACTCCTTGTAAAATAGTTGCATTGATTCCGACCCACACACCGTCTTTAATAACAATTGGTCTTGCAATAGTAGCGCTTCTGTTTGCCGGATTCAAATCGTGATTCAACGTGATTAAATTCACCTTCGGTCCGATGAAAACGTCGTTTCCAATCGTAATTCCGCCACGGTCGAAAAATGTACAGCACTGCTGAATCATGCAGTTTTTTCCGATAACAGTATTTTTTCCGAAATCTGTGTAAAACGGAGGTATCAATGTTGTACTGTCATCTAATGCTTTGCCAAACAGCTCATGCAGAATTTTCTTTGCCTTTTCATCACCATAATCCAGACGATTCAGCTTTGATGTCAGCTTAAAGGCATGATGAATCACTTCCAGAATCGGCTGAAAATCCGGATCAGATGGAGAAATTGTTTCTCCGGCAAGTTCTCTTTCAAAAATATTCATCTTCATTTCTCCTTTACAATTATGCTTCTAAACCTGATTAATTAAGGTGGTTTTATACAATGACATTTACAGGTTCTTATGCAGCCAAACTATCCAGCCATGAAATAATATCCTGTTTTGAGGAGTCTACCGACATCCAATATACAGACAATCCGTTTTCTGTTACATTTGCATTTGGCTCTAATTTCTTCACTTCATTGATCGAACCTGCAAATCCGCTGCCTCCGCTGGTGTTAAACAAGTATATTGTTTTTCCGCTGAAATCGTATTCTTTAAAGAAAGCATACATTGCCTGCGGCATACTTGACCACCATGTAGGAAAACCAATATAGACCGTATCATATTGCTCTAAATTTTTAATATGTGTTTTCAATATCGGATATTCTCCGTTTCGTTTTTCCTCGGGAACACTTGTGGTAACTTCAGAATAGGTTGTACCGTAACTCCCTTCAATTTCAAGCTGAAACAGATCAGAATCTGTATTTTCAGCAATCACAGAAGCTACATATTCTGTAGAACCATATCGCTTGCCGTCTACGATTGCAACACTTGCACTTGCCAATGAATCCACATCGTTATCAAGAGGGTAAGAAAAATATGCAACAAGGGACTTGTTCTTCTGCAATGTTTCAATTTCTTCTTTTTTTTCAGAAACAAAATCAGCTATCTGCGACTGTGAAGCACTGCTGCTGAATCTTCTTCCGTCCAGTACAGTGGAATCAGGACATTTTGTCCGAATATTACGTATGGAACTTGTAATGCCGCTGCTTCCGGAGGTGCAAAACGGAATAATGATTTTTTCAGAAAAATCAAAGCTTTCTAAGAAAGTATCAATAATTCTCGGTTCTTCTCCCCACCATATCGGAAAACCAATATAAATCACATCATAATGTTCAATACTTTCCGGCAGCCTATCAATTTCTGGACGTGCATTAGGGTCGTTCTGCTCTTTATTGGCACGGCAGCTACTGTTGTTGTAATTCAGATCATCTGCCGTATACGGAACAGCCGGAATAATTTCAAATGTATCGCCTCCTGTTTCTGTTTTAAGATAAGAAGCAATTGTTTTCGTATTGCCAGTGCATGAAAAATATGCAACCAGTGTATCGTTCTTGGCAGAAGATTGTTTTAAAAACTGTCGTTTCATCAGACATAAATCAAATACATTCCATACTCCGTTTCCGTCCAGATCGTAGTCTTTATCGCTTAAATCAGGTGTTTCTCTGGCAACCAGAAAATCCTGCAAATTTCTGATATCTTCAATTGTATATACAGTTTTACTGTATGCGTGTACAGATTCAGATACATTCAAAGACACGGGAATAAACACTGCACAGAGCATCAGAATAATTCCTGTAAAAAGTGTGGAAATTCGTTTCATATGTATCCCTCCATCATATTTTTTTCAGTATGTATTTTTTCATAGGTTAACCACCTTATCTATTCTTGTAATTGTATTATATCAGGAAAATCAAGAAATGTCCAATACTTATATTGAATATATATCAATGCTCATGAGGCATGATTATTCAGCGTATATTGAGATAGAAATAACACAAGTATTTCAAATCAAATCCATTCATGAAATTTCTGACCAGTTATCTAAACAACAAACCTAAAAAAATTTATTCTACAAGAGAAAATGTAATATCTGCACGACTACCCAGACCATCAAAAACAGAAAGATCTGAAGTAATATGACCTATAGGGATTACGTCAACAGAAAGATCGGGATTATCAGTTTGATTATAAAAGATTGCCATATTATGATGTGATTCGCAGTAAGTAATATCACCATTTTCAAAAGTTCTTTGACCGTCTTCCAGATTTTCAGGATAAAAATCAACACCTCCGTAATATTCTCTTCCGCCATATCCTACCATAGAAATCGTCAACGGAAAATATTCTTTTATTTCTTCTGCCAGTGCAGTATCATACAGAATACCGTTCAAAATGGTATCACCGACTAAAATTTGAATGGCAGTTTCGTTTCGTTCATCGAAATCTGATATGCCAATCGCTGTAAGCCAATCTCCCACTGTATTCTTAGCATCAGAAACATAACTTGATTCAATTGCAATGCCATCTAATGAAACAGCTGCATGACTTTTTTCTGCAATTGTCTGATAACTGCCTCCTGCTCCATACCCATCGTGAGTACAAAATGGGATTACAGTTTTTCCAGACAAATCATACTTTGTCATAAAAGAAATAACTGCCTGCGGAACATCGGTTGCCCAAACCGGATAACCAATAAATACTGTATCATATTTTGCAATATCTATATCATTTTCTTTCAGTTCCGGCAGAAAATTCTGTTCCATTTCATTATGATTAACATTTCTGAGTTTTTCAAAATTATCAGTATATGGTTTAATAGTTTCAATGCGGTATAGATCACCATTGACTTCTTCCGCTATCATATTAGCAATGTACTCTGTTGTACCGTAACGAATGTTTTCGTTATCCACAATACTCGCCGATACAGAGGCGTCTATATCGTCCGGATAATTCGTATTACCCCAACGTGTGAAATAGGCAATCAATATATGATTGTTTTCAAAAGAATCTGTTGATTCATGTAAAATATCATTTTCTGACTGTTCCGTATTTTCTGTGGAAGATTCTGCATTTGTCATAGATATAGAAACAACATTTTGACTTTCCATATCCTGACTACTGCAAGCAGACATAGAAAACATAAATATAAGTGAAAGAATTACAGCAGCTATTTTTTTCATCATGCCGTACCTACTTCTGAATTTTTATTCGTTTTATACTGAATCCAAAGTCCGTTTTCACCTAACCGTTCCACACTTTTCAGCTTAAATTCCATAGGAACACTTTTTTTCAGATAATCTGCCTTTTCAAAAAGAGTTACTGTATTAGAATCTCCGTCTGCAACAGGAGCAAGTACCAGACTCAAATCATCAATCAATCCTTCATTCATAAATGAACCATTCAAATAGCCGCCGCCTTCCAGAAGCAGACGATTGATGTTAAACAATTCTTTTAATTTGTAAACAAGTGCTGTGCAGTCAATATGTTCTCTGCCTGCAAAGACATAGGAAATGCCAAGCTTCCTAAGATATGCAAGATAGGCATCTGAAACATTTTCAGTCAAAGCTTCAATGATATGTGCAGGTGGTCTTTTCGCATAACCGTGAATATTGTTTTCTTTCCAACCGAGTTTACCAGATGGGTCAACTGCTATCACATAACTACCTGCCTTTGGATTTGCAACATAGTCCGTATGAGGAATGCTTACAGCTTCTTCTGAAAGCACAGGTTTTTCATAGAAAGTAAAATTATCATCCATTGTTACTCTTCCGCACATCCAAGCATCTGCCAAAAATTCATCATGTATTCGATCATACTCAGAGTTCATAATGTCAGCTACCCGTGTTTCCATATAGTCTCCGATAATTTTTCCATCCAGCGCTGTCATCATGTGACAAATAATGTGTGGTCTATCCATAATATTTCTCCTTTTATTATATAAAATTGTAGGAATTTTTCTTATGCTTATATTATAAATCAGACTTCACAATATGTCAAATACTTAATTTTTATACCTGATCAATGCTTGAAAGGCATAATATAATTTGATCTTGTCTTGTCAGAACAAAATAAAACTGCTGTTATCCTGAATTTTACTAAACAATGCAGATACAGCAGTTAATTTTATTAACATTATTTTATACTTCAAGATTATTCAACCACATACGCAATTGATTTACTGACGGAGTACCATTCAATATTTTCCACTCATTGATTGTCGCTGTTTCAGAAACACTATTCTTCAATTCCTTGATTGTATTCCCGAATCCGCTTCCACCTGATGTAGCAAACAGAACGATTTTCTTTCCGGAAAAATCATAATTTTCAAGAAACGTATTAATAATTGTTGGTGCAACATACCACCAAATAGGAAAGCCAATAAAAATCACATCATACAACTCAATATCCGCATTTTTATCTACAATTGCCGGACGAAAAGCCTTATCTTTCATTTCAATACTGCTTCTGGAATTTTTATTCATCCAGTTTAAATCTTCCTTAGTATAGGGTACTTGCGGTTTGATTTCATAAATATCGGCTTCGGCAGCTTCTGCAAGAGTCTTTGCTGCATTTGCAGTTACACCGCTTGCTGAAAAATATGCCACTAATTTTTTGCTCATAATACATTCTCCTTTATAAAAATATTTATATGTTAGACATTAAATTCCATTTTCATCAAGCCATTCTGATACATTATCAGGCATATCAGAACCACCGGAATAGTGTATAGATAAGCCATCACCAATTTCAGAATTGGGAGCAAGCTTTGCGATTGCCGTCAGACTTTGTCCGAAACGACCTCCTCCGTGAGAACAGAAAGGCAGTATTCGTTTGCCTGACAAATCGTAGCTTTCAAGAAATGAAGCAATCGGCATAGGGATTGACGCCCACCAATTTGGATAGCCGAGAATTATCGTGTCATATTGCTCTATATTGTCAATATGTTCATTTAATTCAGGGCGCACCTGATTATGCTGATCCTCCTGTGCTTCCATAAGTACCGTATTATAGTCGGTAGAATATGGCTCAACAAGGGTCAGTTCAACTATATCGGCGGCTGTCTGCCGTTGTATCTCCTGTGCAATACCTCGTGTATTTCCACCCCATGAAAAATAAACAATCAGTATTTTATTTGCAGTTTCAGTCGTTTTGATATTTTCTTTAGCCGTGATAATTTCATTGAAGGAATTATTAGCATTTCGCACTAATCTGATACCAATATTATAGCTTTTCATATCCGCCTGACCTGCCGCACGATAAGCGCTTCGCATATTCTTGGCAAAATCATTCCAGCCTCCGCCACGATAGATATGACGTGTACCTGATTCTGCACCTGTTGGATTATTGATTTGTACAGTATCATACTCACCATAATAATCCCAGCACCATTCGTTTACGTTACCGTGACAATCATATAATCCCCATGCATTCGGTTCAAAGCTACCTACTGAAACCGTAGTCTGACGATATTCACCGGGTCTTGCTTCAAGAACTGAATCATTAAAGTAATTTTCTTCAATCTCATAAGGGTAATGTCCATAAAAATTTGCATCATCAGCGCTAAGAGATTTTTCCATATTGAACGGAGTGTCCGTTCCGGCACGACAAGCATATTCCCATTCGGCTTCGGTCGGCAGACGGTAGCCGTTGGCGCTTCTATTCCATTTTACTTCGCCGTCAGATATGGTATAAACTGAAGTAAGGCCTGCCGCTTCACTTCTTGCATTTGCGTATTGCACGGCTTCAAACCACGAAATATTATCCACCGGAAATTCTTTTCCAATAAAACTGCTTGGATTACTGCCAACAAGCTGCTCGTAGCTTTCCTGAGTAGTTTCGTATGGGTCAATATAAAATGAAGATACTCTGACTTCATGCTGCATTTCATCATTTATACGCCAGTTTTCCGTGTCCGGACTTCCCATCTTAAATGTACCGCCATTTATAAGAATAAATCCATCATTTACAGATTGCAAGTCAACGTTTTCAGTCAACTGTACTTCTGTCTGATTTACTTTATCCTGCTCTGATACATCTTGCGGCGTAGTCGGTAAAGATGTTTGCCAGTCTGATGTATTTAATTCGGAACTGTCCTTATTGCTGCTGATTGCCAAGCTCGGCACGATAGCAATTATAATAGCTGCTGAAAGCCATACCAAAGGCTTTACGGAGAATTTTTTATTCTTGCTTATTTTCAGCAATATTGTAAGCTGCAATCCTGCAAATACCCAGAACAGCAGCATTGCGAGATTTTCAATCAGTACAAGCCATTTAGCTTTTTCATAATCAAGGAAAGCAAAATGCGTTCTGAAAAAGAGATAATTCGGAATACCACTTTTCAGAAACAGCCATAAGCCTATACCTGAAACAACTGCAAATATTGTTGTTAATATTGTTTTTGCCTTATCAACAAGTCTTTCAGTCATAGCATTAACGTGTAAACCAATATGAATACCCATCAGAATAAATGACCAATATGACATTGCAAGGTGCATTTTTCGTGCAAACATCATGCTTAATATTCCGTGCATAAAAGAAACTGCATGATTGCTCATTGACATTCCGCAAAAAGCAGTCAGCCCTATTGTTATCAAAAGCAATGTATTTATTGCAATTATCATAATGCGATAGGAATTATATTTACCTTTGAAAATTGCTCCATACCATTTTCGATTTAAAATATGATGTACGATCAGTAATGCTGTCATGCCTAAACCAAGCCACTCATGTAGTTCTTCGCCTGTCACCTGATAAGCCATTATAAACAGAAGAAGAACTGTCAGCACTACATCAATAATCTTCTTAAAAATGTTTCTTGTTTTCGTCTGCATGGCAGTTCCTCCTTACACTATTCAATTTAAATCATTGATCCAATCCTGAATCTCACTTTCTGAAATATTAGCGTCAAGTCTGTCGCCTGACAGCCAGTTTCCGCTGTTTGCAAGGTCTTTCAGATTATCGCCGCTGCTGCCGATACCGCTGCTGCCGGAAGTACAGAACGGAATGACCGTTATATTATCAAAATTATAACTCTCAACGAATGTACTCATAATTCTCGGAGCATCGCCCCACCAAATCGGATAGCCGATATAAATTGTTGAATATCCGTCAAGGGAAACAGTATCGCTTGCAATTTCCGGACGTGTATCGGGATCATTCATTTCAATTGAAGTACGGCTGTTGTTATCGTGCCAATCAAGGTCATCGGAGCTATAAGGCTCGGCAGGAATTATTTCATACAAATCAGCATTTGTTACTGACGCAATGCCTTCGGCAACGCCCTTTGTCGTACCTGTTGCTGAAAAATACACAACTAAAGTTCCTTTTTCTGTGCTATCGGATATTTCTTCCGTTTCGGATATTGTTTCCGGTATTGATGTTTTATCGGAGTTATCTGTGTCTGATTTATCTTCATCTGTAACTTCTTCTGCTGAATCAGTATGCTGAGTCGCAGATTGTGAAGTTCTATTATCAGATGAAACTGAATCGGAAGTCTGTGTATTTCCGCAACCTGTCAATCCTAATATTCCGAAAGCTGCGATTATTATCAGCATTATCTTTTTCATACATTTCCTCCGTTATTTTAATTTGCCGTAGTCCTCGTCAGAAACCGCTTCCAGCCATTCATTGCTTGTATCCTCGCCGTTTATTTCAACAGCAAGATGCGAAAACCATGAATCGGGAGCGGCTCCGTGCCAATGCTTGACATTGGCAGGAATATTGATGCAATCGCCGGGATTCATCTCAATTGCATCTTTTCCCCATTCCTGATAATATCCACGACCGCCAACGCAAATAAGCATCTGACCGCCGCCGCTTTTTGCTTGATGAGTGTGCCAGTTGTTTCGGCAGGCAGGCTCAAAGGTTACATTATAAATCGGTATCTGCTCTGTTGATACGGGTGCTAAATAACTCTGTCCCACAAAATATTTTGCAAATGCGTCATTTGGTTCGCCAATGGGGAAAAAAATTGTATTCTGGTATTTGTCTTTTTCGGACATAGCAGGAGCTTCCTCATTCCATACTTCTTTTGCAAGACGGAATACTGCCCACCCCTTTGACCAGCCTACATACATCGTTGCATGAGTAATAATAGCGGCAATTTCCTCTTTGGTAACGCCGTGTGTCTTTGCGTTCTGCAAGTGATATGTCAGCGATGTATCGGTAATTCCTGAAGCCATCAGTGATACTACCGTAATGATACATTTCGTTTTGACATCTATGGATGTTTCGTTCCATACCTCTCCGAATAGCACATCGTCATTGAGATGTGCAAACATCGGTGCAAATTCTCCGAGTTGTTCTTTTCCGGCGGTCTGTACTATTTTTTTATTCATAATTATCTCCATTCTGCCTGTACAGGCGTAATTAATTTATGTTATTTGCTTTCAGCCACTTATCTATTTCATCACGGTCATACGAAGAATAAGTGACCTCTAAGCCTTCCTTGATAACGCTGTCGGGAGCTAATTTGGCAATGGCGCTGATTGTCTGTCCGAAACGACCTCCACCCATAGAACAGAATGGAACAATAGTCTTTCCACTGAAATCATCATGCAGCAGAAAACTGCGAACAGATGCAGGAATGGACGACCACCAGTTACAGTAGCCAAGGAGAATCGTATCATACTGGTCAATGTTGGGATAGTCTTTCAGCTCAGGAACAGCCTCGGCACGCAGTTCATCAAGTGCTTCGCCATAAAGTACAGGACCGTTACTGCTGGAGGAATAGGGGATCTTGCGCTCCAGACGAACAATGTCCGCACCACTCATTTCATGGATAAGATCAGCCAATCCCTCGGTGTTGCCTGTCTGAGAGAAGTAAACTATGAGCGTTTTGCCGGTTTTCTGCTCTGCTTTAGCACTATACACGCTTTTGATTTCACCGATAGCCGTCCCTGCGTTTCGTACTGGGCGAATTCCAATACTGTAAAGCCCCACATTGGCAGGCTGAGCGCCACGGTAGGCGGAGCGTATATGCTTTGGGTGATCATTCCAACCACCGCCTCTGACAATCTTAGCGTTACCGCTTTCAGTACCGGTAGGATTTGTTACTGCTTTTGAATCATACTCACTGTACCAATCCCAAACCCATTCAGCAGCATTGCCGTGCATATTATAAAGACCATAGTCGTTGGCAGCATACTGATTTACCGCTACTGCCTTTCTCAGATATGCACCAGAGCCGTTTACCCAGTTACCGCTGGCATCGTTATTATAACCGTAAGCATTGTAGCAGTTGGCGTCGCTGTTGTGAACATAATCGCCGAAATTGAAAGGCGTGTCGGTATTGGCACGGGCAGCATACTCCCATTCGGCTTCGGTAGGCAGACGATAACCATTGGCAGCTTTGTTCCATGTCACCGTTGTGCCTGAAACTGTATAGCAGGGAGTAAGTCCTTCTTTCTGACTTAGCTTATTGCAGTACTGCACAGCGTCGTACCAAGTGATATTGGTAACAGGAAGATCATCGCCTTTTGTTGCACTGGGATTTACGCCCATTATATCCTGATACTCTTTCTGTGAAATTTCAGTTTTTGACATATAGAAATTTCCTACAGTCACGCTATGCTGAATTTCATCGGAACTGCGTTCCGGTTCATTTTCCGGACTTCCCATTTGAAAGGTTCCGCCATTTATCAATGTATACTGCATATTTTCACTGCTCTTTCTTATATCTGATATTTCAGTCTGTTTTTCATTCAGCCATGTTTTGACTGATTCTTTTGATGCGCTTGCAGAAAATCTCTTTCCCTCAAGCTGATTTCCGATCGGCACAAGATTTGCAATATTTTTTTCGCTTGTTGTATTTCCGCTGCTTGCCGATGTGCAGAACGGAACGATAATTTTATCGGAAAAGTCATAGCTTTCAAGGAACGTATCTATAATACGAGGTTCTTCGCCCCACCAGATCGGATAGCCAAGATAAATAACATCATAACTGTCAATGGATTCAATAGGTTCTGCTATTTCAGGACGTGCCGTCTTGTCGCTCTGTTCTTTGTTAGCACGGCATGAGGAATTTGTATATGCAATATCGGCGTCGGTATAAGGTATAGCTGCTTCAATCACATATTTATCCGCATTCGTCAGCTCGATCAGGTATTCGGCAATTTTTTCGGTGTTTCCTGTACGTGAGAAGTATACGACAAGGGTGTTATTCTGATTTTCCATCTGTTTCAGCACTTCACGCTTCATCAGACACAAATCAAATACGTTCCATTTGTCATCGCCATTTAGATCATAGGGCTTTCCGGACAAATCTTCTTCTGTTGGTTTATTAACCAGAAAATTCTGTAAATTTTTAATGTCTTGTATCGTATATGTTACAGCTTTATTAACGGTTTCCGCTCCTGCTACAATACCGCCTGTAATCAAAGCGCTCATCGCAATGATTCCCGATACAAAAAAGGATAATAATTTTTTCATACTATGACCTCCTTATATTTTTTGATTACCAGTACTCCATACGTGCCTTTCATTGGCGTTTGCAGGCTTATTCTGTGCCATAACACCTGTGAGTGAATGGGGGATATACAGTTCTTCCAGATATGCGATTTCTTCTGCTGAAAGATCCATATCAACCGCTTTTACTGCACCTTCGATATGGTGCAGTTTTGTTGCACCAACAACAGGAGAAGTAACCTTTGTCAAAAGCCATGCAAGAGAAATTTCCGTCATGGTAACCCCATGCTTTTCTGCAAGCTCTGCCACACGCTGAATTATTTTTTCGTCCTGCTCCTTTGTTGCATCGTACTTGAATTTGGCATAGCTGTCCTCCTCTGCACGTTTCGATGTTTCATTTGGAAGTCGTGAAAGTCGTCCGCTTGCAAGCGCACTATACGGTGTCATGGCAATATTATCCTCTGCACACAGCATTGCCATTTCACGTTCCTCTTCACGGAAGATAAGATTGTAATGTCCTTGAACACTTACAAATTTTACAAATTCCTCTTTTTCGGCAAGTGCGTTTGCTTTTGCAAGCTGCCACGCATAGCAGTTAGAAATCCCGATATATCTTGCTTTTCCAGCCTTTACAACATTTTTCAAACCGTCTAAAATATCGTAAATGGGAGTATTCCAATCCCACATATGATAGATATACAAATCAACATAATCCATACCAAGATTTTCAAGACTCTTATTTATCATACGCTCGATGTGCTTTTGACCGCTGATACCTGCTTCAATTTCTTCCTGTGTTCTCGGTAGAAATTTCGTTGCAATTACGACTTCGTCACGCTTCGCAAAATCCTTGATTGCCCTGCCAAGGTACTGCTCGCTCGTTCCCGACTGATAACCGATAGCCGTATCGTAAAAATTAACCCCCAGTTCCAGTCCACGCTTAATAATTTTACGGGAATGTTCCTCGTCCAGCGTCCATGAATGTTGTCCATTCTGTGCATCGCCGAAACCCATACAGCCCATGCATATTCGGGATACGTTTAAGTCAGAATTTCCGAGTTTTGTATATTTCATGCATCGTCACGCTCCTTTTTAATTGAACTTTATATATTCATCTTACCATGGCTCTGGCAAAAAATCAAATACTTATTTTAAATGCACAACCATGCTTTGTAGGCATAATAAAAAATGCAAGATTCTTATTTATGATGGAAATATAATCTAAATTTAGGGTTGAGTTTATCAGTATAATATTTTTTTTACTTCTGCATATCCGTTTTAAGGTTTGTTTCTTGCGGAGTACCAAAATTTGCATAAGAAGTTATAAAGGATTTGGAATGATCATAAGGAGAAGCATATGTAAATGCTGCCATATGTAACAATAATAAAAAAAGGTGGAAGACATCATGATATTATCGAAATATTCGAAAGGTCATCAATTGTTAAATAAAATACTGATATGCAGATGGTAAGGTCAGGATTAAACAACGTCCGACTAAATCCTTTATTAGGATTGAATACATATAATACCGATTGGTTTATCCAAAGATATTGACAATCGTCGATTAAAATGAGAGGTCGTCGGCAGGGCAGATTCCACAAGAACTCTGTCTTGTCGA
>CAMWXM010000058.1 GCA_947178195.1 uncultured Ruminococcus sp. | reverse complement strand
AAAGTTTTGTGAAACTTTCATTTTACCCCTTGACTTTTATTTGCAGGTCTTTTTAAAAATTCGGTGCGGCAAAGCCGTAAATATTTTCAGATTTTATATCATATATCCGCTTTCTTACAACATCGCCGCTATTGCCCTCTACCGTATAAACATAGCCGTCCTCATAATAATCCACGATTCCGATATGATCGGCAATTCCGTCGGGCTCCCAGTCAAAGAATATATAATCTCCAGATTTGGGTATGTAGTTTTTGCCCTTCCATTGCTTATGAGATTTGAACCAGTTTATACCCACTTTACAGGAAATAAATTCGGGTACTCTGTTGTTTGCGGTATATCCGCATTGATTTGCACACCATGATACAAAGCATGCGCACCACTCTATACGGAAATTAAATCCCCACCATGTCCAATAAGGTCTACCGCCCTCCTGTCCGAGCTGAGAAAGCGCCTTGGTAACGATAATCTGATTTCCGGTAGTCGCCAATACTCCTGTAGAATAGAAAAGATAATTCAGATTATCGATGACATGACGGTATGTATACATTTTTCCATCTGTTCCAAAATAATATTTATCATTTTTGATTGTCTGCCAGCCTGTCCGCATAATTCCATCGCTGCCGAAGAAATATGTATCCTCTCCGATAGTATATTTACCTGTCATCATAACTGCGTCCTTATCGAAGTAATAGGTTCTGCCGTTAATTTTATTCCAGCCGATAAGAGCTATACCAGTTTTCTGGTCAAAGTAATATTTTTTATTTGAAACGGTTTTCCAACCGGTTTCCATATATCCATACTTGTTAAAGTAATATTTATTTCCGCTGATGCTGACAATTCCGGTACACATAGCTCCGTCCTTGTCAAAATAGTACATGTGTCCATCTATTTCTCTGAAGCCGAAGACCATTTTGCCATCATCGGGAGCAAAATAATATTTCTTTTTGTCTATTTCTCTCCAGCCGGTATACATATATCCCAGCGAGTTAAAATAGTAATTTCCCTCAGGAGTATATATAATTTCACTGACAGCTCTTCTGCCGTCCTCAAAGAAATATGAGGTCTCTCCTTCAAGCTGAAAATACTGAAATCCGGTGCATAAAACTCCGTTTTCTTTGAATCTGTAAGGGTGAGAAGATATATATTTAAGTCCCGTGTATTTGCCGCTGGTCTTATCCGTATAATAATAATTCCCCTTATATTCTATCCAACCGTATACAGGCTGACCTGTATCGTAATCATAAAAAATTCTCAGACCATTTAGAGTCTGCCAGCCACGCATAACATATCCCTTAGGAGAAATGAAATAATAATGGTCGCCTATCAGTATCGGTGTTTTTTTATCATCGCCGTATTGAACTACGCCGTTTTCGTTGCAGTAATACATATAATTTTCATAAATTACAAAGCCTGTCTGCAAAACTCCTGCCTTGCTGAAAATATAGGTATCATCATTTATTTTCTGCATTCCCGTAAGCTTTCCGGATTCTTTATCAACGTAATATTTTTTTCCAAAATATTCCACCCATTCCCAGAGAGGACTATGAGTCTCATAATCATAATAACGTCTTATGGAATTTACCGTCTGCCAACCAGTTCTCAATGCGCCGTTTGCCGCAAAAAGATACGGCTCACCGTCTATCTCATAGACACCTGTAACAAAGCTACTGCCGTCATAATAAAACCATTTTTCATCTATGCTGTTCCAGCCAATTTTTACATTTTCACTGACCGGCGGCTGAGTTATGATATAAGTTTCCTCTGTGGTCACTGTTGCGCTGACCGCCGTAGACGTTGTGCCCACTACAGTCGTCACAGCGGAGGTCTCAGATGCCGCCGTAGTCGCTGAAGGCTGTGTGGCTGTTGTTACAACTGCGTCTGTAGTAACGGCAGTTGTTGCCGCCGTCGGCAAAGTCTGGACGGCTGTTTGCTCGTCTGCGGATACGCCAGACAGTGCAGCCACCGTAAGACATATGGTAAGCGCAGCCGTACATAATAAATATTTCAAGACTTTTTTCATTTTTTTCATCTCCTGAATGCAGCCAGTGCTGCATTAATGTTAATATTAATTATATCAAATTTCAATAAAAAAAGCCAGTCTTTTTTGAAATTTTCCAAAAACTTTATTTTGGTAATAAAAAAAGCACCGCTAAAATGCGGTGCTGAGAGAGGGGGATCAATGCACGATCTGATTACCGTACGATTAAAGGTCTTATTCAGACCAATGGATTTGTCAAATTAATTCCATACTGAAGACACTTTTGCTTTCATACACCCTGTAAAAACTGTTATTCATATTTTTTTTTATGCATACAGAGCATACAAATTCATCATTAAGGGTAAATTGCGAAAATGAATAACCGTCACAGCCATAAGCCTTAACATTGTCCTCTGAGACAACAAATTCGCATGTTTTCATAGGATAGGATATTCCAATTCCTATCGCTTTTACAAAGCTTTCCTTCAGCGTCCATATTCTGAAAAAGGTTTCATCCTTTTTTTCAGAATTGTTAAATAATTCCATTTCCCTATCTGAAAAAACACGTTTTGCAACCCTGAGACTGTATGGACGAATGTTTTCTGCGTCAATTCCGACTTCTGAATCTGCAACTATACAAGCTGCAAGCTCTTTACAATGACTAATATTAAAAAATATATTTTCATAATTTTTCAGATAAGGTTTGCCATAACGGTTGAATCGAAGCTCTTCCTTTTCAAAATCAATTCCCAACGGAAGAAGCGCATCTCTAATTTGACCGTTAATAGCCAACTTTAATTCCTTTTTGTGAGTTAATTTATCATTATCGGCTTCAAATGAACGCCTGACAAGATAAATCATTTACTTTTCTTTACAGTGCCTTTTTTGGCTGTTGTAGATTTAGCTGCTGTTTTTGTTGTTTTTGCAGCAGTTGTTTTCTTTCCTGCTGCCTTTGAAGCTGCTGTGGTTTTCTCAGCAGCCTTTTTTGCAACAGTCTTTTTTTCTGCTGACTTTTTAGCTGTTGCCTTCTTTGATGTCTTTTTTGTATTATCAATTATAGGCTGAATCGACAATGCCTTTGCATGGTCGCCAGTAATACGGATATTGCCGTTATCAAGAGCACTGCTCAAATCGACTGCTCCGCTGAAAACACTTATAATATCATCGGCAGACGCTGTAATCTCAGCATTGTTATCAGCATAATCGTATTCTTCAATGTTAAGCACGCCATCGTTGATCTCAATGTAGAATGCACCACTTCCTTCACCGATAATATTAACCTGAAGGGCAAGGTGGTCTTCATAATTGCTTACATCGGATTTTCCAAATTCTTCTCTGACTTTTTCAACAACTTCTTTATATGTCATATATTTTTCCCTCCTGAAATAAATCGTTTTAATTGATGATTTATTTCCTTTCTTGTGTTATTTATTTTCTTTTATAATATTTATAACACAATGTCAAAAAAAAATCAATTGACAGCTTGTAGAATTTTTTTGTCTCAAAAGTCCGTAAAAAAGTCATTTCCCTGCATAAAAATCTTAAAAAATAACGTAAATACGGCTTTTATGACCTAAAATAAACAAATCCCCCTGAAATAAAATATAAAATACTGGTTATTTTGACTTATTATTTTATTGTGCAAAATGACGAATTATCCTGTTGATAATTGTATAATACCACATTTTTTTTGAAAATCCAAGTGAATTATTCCCACAATTATTGTAATGGAAATCGCATAATGATATAATGTACATAGTAAACGATTTTTGACACTTAACAAGAAAGGAAAACAGATATGAAAAAACGATTTGCAGAAAAATCAGCAGTAATTCTATCAATATTATCTGCATTTTTATTTATCCTGATATTCAATGCATCTGCTTCAGACGATACCTTCGGAGATTTAAATAACGACGGCAAAACAGATAAAAACGACGTGATAATGCTCCAGCATTATCTCACCAAACGTAATTCAGGTGGAATTGATCTTGCCAAAGCAGATATTGACGGAAACGGCAAAATAAACGTTTTTGACTTTATATATCTTAAACGATATCTTTTGTACGGAACTTATCCCGAAAACCACAAAACTACCACAGCCACGACCGCCTCATCTATAACAACTGTGACAACGACAACATCTGTCACCGTTTCCACTGAGCCTGTTGAAAAGGTTTACGCACGAAATATCCTTGACGCCGTAAACGAAGAAAGAGCCAAAGTCGGCGCAAAGCCTCTTGTTCTTAATGAAAAGCTGTGCGAACTGGCAATGATAAGGGCACAAGAAGCATCGGAATACTTTTCTCATACAAGACCTGACGGAAGTAAATGGTCGTCAATTCTGATAGATGAAGGTATATCTTTTCATTATATAGGTGAAAATATTGCCGCCGGAAGCTCAACTCCTGCCGGAACAATGAATCAATGGATAAACTCTCCGGGACATTATGAAAATATTACTCGTTCCAATTTTGAGGAATTGGGAGTCGGATATGTCTATGTTCCGGGTTCTCAATACAGATATTACTGGGTTCAGATTTTCCTTGAGAATTAATCGATACCGCATAAAGACTGCCTAAAAGCTTTGTGCGGTATTTCCTTAAAAATCATCAAACAGCTCGTCATTTTTTTCAATTTTGATTTTTCCGGCAGTAGCATCTATAAGCTTCTTGCAGAAGCTTTCATAAAGCTCCGATTTCACATTGACCGAAAGCTTTACATTATCGCCGAAATCCGAAGCAGTTTGCTTGACTTCAAATTCGGGAAGAATAAAATTCACCTTTCCGTAAAGCTCATAATTTACGGCAATTTCTGCCGATACGCAATAATGCATATGCATAATTTCCGCCGCTTCAACAGCAAGGGCTGCGCTGTGGGAGTAGGCTCTTACTAATCCACCGCCACCCAGAAGAATACCGCCAAAATATCTTGTTACAACGCAGCATATATCGGTCAGTCCTTGCTTTTGCAGAACATCGAGAACTGGAACTCCGGCAGTACCCTGAGGTTCACCGTCATCGGAATAGCGCACAATATTGTTATCCCGAAGAATATAAGCGTAAACGTTGTGCCTTGCCTTTCTATGCTCTGATTTGATCATATTTATAAAATCCACCGCTTCATCATTGGTTTTTACAGGGCACAAATATCCGATAAACTCCGAGCGCTTTTCGATAAACGATGCTTTTACCGGCGATTTGATCGTCATATAATTCATAATTATTACACTCCATAACGTAAAAAAGGACGACCTGAAGCCGTCCATTATTTTACTTGTCCATGTTGAAACGTCTTTTGAATCTGTCAACACGTCCGCCTGTATCAACAAGCTTCTGCTTGCCTGTATAGAATGGGTGGCACTTAGAACAGATTTCAACCTTAATGTCCTTTTTTGTAGAACGAGTTTCAATTACATTACCGCAATGGCATGTTATTGTAGTTTTTTCAAACTGAGGATGGATATCCTTCTGCATGATTATCAACTCCTTAAAATTAATAATTATGATTAACACAGCAGCCCATCAAATAACCCTTAGACAGTAGTGCTATTGATAATTCACTAACATCACAATTATATCATATTTCAAAATAAAAATCAAGTATGTTGAGCCGCATAAAAATTACACTACAATTTTTTGTCGGATTGCATAAATCAAGCATGGACTACCATAGTATTTAGGGTTATATTGTTCAAAATAATAAAATTAATTTTCAGAAAGACAATTTGCAGAAATCGCAGCAGCAAAATAAGAATCAGGATTACACCACGGACGATTAATGCTAAAGAAGATATGATTACCAAATCCCAGCGGAAATTTTGAAGGGTCTACGCTTTTATTTGCAATAACCTTATATTTTCTCCGTTTAAAATAATACAAGTTGCTTTCACATGTAAAAACCGGCGATGATATTGATTCATATACCATAATAGCCTGTAATGATGATATGTCGGAAATCTCAGGCGGCTGTTCGTACAATCCGCTGAATAATCTGCATATAAGCCAATGATCTGCAACATCTGGCACAATTGCCGATTGCCATGAAATATTAGTGCAAATCTTTTGAATAATAACATATTTCCCGTCCATATCTTCAAATTCCTTTTGCGATAAATCATATTTTTTACCTAAAGTATATGGTTTTCCCTTGGTTTTAAGCTGAAATGCAATTATATCGCCATTGTTAAATATATCATCAGTATATACTGACGGTTTTATTCTCTTCTTGCCGGGCATAGGAGAAATCAATTTATTTCTAAAGGCTTCCAATGCCTTTTGACGTGAACGAAGAGTTTTTTCTCCGGATTCACGCCATAATTCTATTCCGAAATTATTATCGATCATTTTTATCGCTTTTTCACGGATTTCATCAGTAAGTATACCCTTTCTCCACATAAAATCCGCCAAAGAGTAATAATAATTACACCACTCTTCCTCATCGCTTTCGTCAAAATTCTGTCTTACAAATTTATCTATTTCCTTTACCGCAGTTGAAATGTCATAATACCAGAAAGCCGAGGTATACTCAGAACGCAAATCCTGAGCAGTATCGTTTCCGGTAATGCTTGTACTCCATGCACCCATTATATTCCTCCCATAAAATCTCTTGCAAAATATCAGATTAAATAAAACAGCGGATTACAAAAATAATCCGCTGAAATTTTAATTTTTAGAAGAAACGCTGATTCTGTTAAGAGCACGTTTAAGCTTTAATTCCGCAAGGCGATGTTCAAAATCGCTCTTTGTTTCTTTAAGTCTTTTTTCAGCGTCTGCCTGTGAACGTTTTGCCCATTCAAGGTCAATTTCGTCCGCCCATTCTGCCGCCATTGCAAGAATAGTTGTTGCTTCCTTTGAAACCTTTAAAACTCCTCCTGATATAGCCGCAGTTTTAAGTTGTCCGTCCAGTCTTACCCGAAACGGACCCGCAGGAAGATCTGAGACATAATTTTCGTGGCCAGCCAGAACACCTATATCACCCTCAGTAGTGCGGACAATAATTTGTTCTGTTTCACCATCAAAAAATATTTTCTCAGGGGTAATAATTTTCAGTTTATATGATCTCATCAGTTATCACCCTTTTTAGCTTTTTCAACTGCCTCTTCGATAGTACCAACAAACAAGAATGCAGATTCAGGCAAATCGTCGTGTTTACCCTCGATGATTTCTTTAAATCCTCTGATCGTTTCCTTGATCGGCACATACTTACCCTTCATACCTGTAAACTGTTCGGCAACAGTAAACGGCTGAGACAAGAATCTCTGAATTTTTCTTGCTCTGTTTACGGTAAGCTTATCTTCGTCAGACAGTTCGTCCATACCCATAATGGCAATAATATCCTGAAGCTCAGTATATCTCTGAAGAATTGTCTGAACCGATCTTGCAACCTCATAATGTTCATGTCCAACAATTTCAGGAGTCAGGATTCTTGAGTTACTTTCAAGAGGGTCAACAGCCGGATAGATACCCAAAGATGATATCTGTCTTGAAAGAACTGTTGTTGCGTCCAGATGGGCGAAGGTGGTTGCCGGAGCAGGGTCGGTAAGGTCGTCGGCAGGCACGTATACTGCCTGTACCGATGTGATAGAGCCCTTATTTGTAGATGTGATACGTTCCTGTAAAGCGCCCATTTCCGTTGCCAGAGTCGGCTGATAGCCAACGGCTGAAGGCATACGTCCCAGCAAAGCCGAAACCTCAGAGCCTGCCTGAGTGAAACGGAAAATGTTATCAATAAACAGAAGTACGTCCTGATTTTCAACATCACGGAAGTATTCAGCCATAGTAAGTCCCGAAAGACCAACTCTCATTCTTGCTCCCGGCGGTTCGTTCATCTGACCGTAAACCAAAACGGTCTTATCTATAACTCCGCTTTCTGTCATTTCATTATAAAGGTCGTTACCTTCTCTTGTACGCTCACCAACACCTGTGAAAACGGAAATACCGCCGTGCTGGTTTGCAACGTTATTTATAAGTTCCTGAATAAGTACTGTTTTACCTACGCCGGCGCCTCCGAAAAGACCGATTTTACCACCCTTTAAGTAAGGAGCGATAAGGTCGATTACCTTGATGCCGGTTTCAAGAACCTCGCTTGAAGCCGTTTGTTCTTCATAGCTTGGAGCATCTCTGTGGATACTCCATTTTTCTTTGGTTTCAACCGGTTCACCTTCGTCAACCGGTTCTCCCAGCAGATTAAAAATTCTGCCCAATGTTTCTTTTCCAACCGGTACTTTTATCGGTGAACCGGTATCTATTGCCTGCATACCTCTTACCAGTCCGTCAGTACTGCTCATAGCTATACATCTTACTATATCGTCTCCGATATGCTGTGCGACCTCAAGCACCAGTTTTTTTCCCTGATTGTCAACCTCGATAGCGTTCAGCAGGTTCGGAAGGCAATCCTTGGAAAATTGTATATCAACTACCGCACCGATAATCTGTACTATTTTTCCGGTATTCTGCATAATTTCCTCCGTATAAAAAGCGATTTAAACCGCATTTGATATTTGCACTTATTCCTGTGCATTTGCACCGCTTACAATTTCAGTGATTTCCTGAGTGATAGCAGCCTGACGAGCTCTGTTATAAACAAGGGAAAGATTACTGATCATTTCGTTTGCGTTATCAGTTGCATTTTCCATAGCTGTACGTCTTGCCGCCTGTTCAGCCGCAAATGAATTTACAATCGCTCCAAACAGAACACCGGCTATATATCTCGGAATAAGCGAGTCAAAGACTGATTCCGGCGACGGTTCATAATTTGTCAGACTGATATTTGTCTTATCCGTTTCGATATTCACAGGGATAAGCGCCATATGCTTTTCTTCCTGAACAAGAGGAGAAATACAGTCTGTATAGAACAATTCGACCTTATCTATTTTGTCCTTATTATAAACGTCTATAATTTTATCTGCAATACTCATTGCGCCGTAAACTGAAATGCTTTCCCCGATATTTTCATAGCGTGTCATAATTTTGAAATTTCTCTTTTCAAAATATTCTACAGCCTTTTTTCCTATCGGCAGAACAACAGCTTCATGGCCGTCTTTTGCAATTTCGTTATACCTCTGCTGTGCCAGCTTCAGCACATTTGCGTTAAAGCCGCCTGCAAGTCCTCTGTCGCCAGAAATAACGACCATAAGTGTAACGTTTGCTTTTCTTTTACGAGTATAAATCGATGTAAATGTTGCGTCCTCTCTTACGATTTCGCACATCGTGTCATACATAGCGTTAAAAAACGGCTTAGAGCTGTCTGCTTTTTCTTTAGCCTTTCTCAGCTTTGACGAAGCAACAAGCTGCATAGCATTGGTGATCTGTTTAGTGCTTTCAACACTTTTTATGCGGCGTTTTATATCCTTCATATTTGATGAAGCCATAAATATTCTCCATTCACAACCGTCTTAATTTATGACGGCTCGCCGTATTTGTTTTTTATTTATCTGACATATATTTAGCAGTAAAAGCGTCAAGGACTTCTCTTAACCGCTTTGAGTTGTCATCAGTCATATCCTTGGTTTCGGATATAGATTTTATAATATCAGGATGTGAATCGTCGATATGCTCAAAAAGTTCCTTTTCAAAATCAGAAACAAGTTCTACAGGAATATTTTTAAGATAATCGTTGACTACCGCAAAAATTATAATAACCTGATGCTCAACGGTAAGTGGTGAGTTTCTGTTCTGTTTTAAAACTGCAACAACTCGCTCACCCAAAGCAAGTCTTGATTTGGTATCTTCATCAAGGTCAGAGCCGAACTGTGAGAACGACTGCAATTCACGATACTGAGAATAGGTCAGCTTCAGAGATGAAGAAACCTTTTTCATTGCCTTTATCTGCGCAGCGCTTCCTACACGGGAAACCGAAATACCAGGGTTTACCGCAGGTCTTACGCCTGAATTGAACAGGTCTGTTTCAAGGAATATCTGACCATCTGTAATTGAAATTACATTAGTTGGGATATATGCGGAAACGTCGCCTGCCTGGGTCTCGATGATTGGGAGAGCGGTAAGGCTTCCGCCGCCGTAGTTTTCATTGAGAGAGCATGCTCTTTCAAGAAGTCTCGAGTGGAGATAGAATACATCTCCGGGGTAAGCCTCACGTCCCGGCGGTCTTTTAAGAAGCAGTGATAATGCACGGTATGCTACCGCATGCTTTGAAAGATCGTCGTAAATACAGAGAACATCCTTACCCTGATTTAAGAAGTATTCACCCATAGCGCATCCCGAATAAGGAGCGATATACTGAAGCGGAGCAAGCTCAGAAGCGCTTGCAGACACAACAATAGTATATCTCATAGCCCCTGCTTTTTCCAGAGTTTCAACTACGTTTGCAACAGTAGAACGTTTTTGTCCGATAGCAACATAAATACAGATAACGTCCTGATCCTTCTGATTGATAATAGTATCCAAAGCGATAGCCGTTTTACCTGTTTGTCTGTCGCCGATAATAAGCTCACGCTGTCCACGTCCGATAGGTATCATAGAGTCGATAGCCTTGATACCGGTCTGAAGCGGCTTATGCACCGATTTTCTTGTGATAATACCGGGAGCTATCTTTTCAATAGGTTCGGTTTTATCGGTAATGATAGCGCCTTTTCCATCGATAGGCTGACCAAGAGCGTTTACAACTCTTCCAAGAAGCTCTTCGCCAACGGGTACGGACACAATTTTATTTGTCCGCTTTACGGGATCGCCTTCCTTGATGGCAGCGTCAGAACCCAGCATAACTGCGCCGACAAAATCCTGTTCCAGGTTCAGCGCCATGCCGTAAACTCCGCCTTCAAATTCAAGAAGTTCACCCGACATACAGTTTTCAAGACCGTGAACTGTTGCGATACCGTCTCCGACAGTAACAACAGTGCCCACGTCTTTAAGTTCAAGCTTAGAACTGTAATTTTTAATTTGTTCTTTAATTATACCAGTTATTTCGTCCGGGCGTAAATTCATTAATACACCTTCATTCTAATTATTGTATTTTAAGCTGTGCGGCAACAGCCTCAAGCCTTCCCCTAACGCTGTTGTCTATCTGAGAATTACCCATTCTGAGAATAATGCCTCCCAGAATAGACGGGTCTATCTCCTCTTTAAGCTTAACGGTTTTTCCGGATTTTTCCTCAAGCTTCTTCAAAAGCTTTTGTTTGGTTTCAGGTTTTAAAGCGACGCATGTAACGGCTGTCATTTCAACGATATTATTATGCTTGTTGTAATGAGCGTTAAACTCGTCGGTCATTTTTCCGAAATAAGCAATACGGTTCTTGTCGGTCACAAGGCAGATAAAATCATGGACAGTTCCTTCTTTTCCGAATATCCTGTCTATAACCTCCTGTTTTTCTTCACGAAGAATTACGGGAGAATTAAGAAGACGTACCAGATCAGGATTTCCGTCGAAAATTTTTCTGCACTGGTTAACGTCCTTATAAACCTCTTCAACGTTGTCTGCTTCAAGGCTTAATTCAAAAAGAGCCTGTGCATACAATTTTCCTATATCGCCCGTCATTTCAAATCACCTACATTTTCAATAAAATCATTGATAAATCTATCGTGATCGGCCTCGTTGATTTCCTTCTCAACAACCTTTTGCGCAACCAGAACGGCAAGTTCGGAAATTTCTCCCCGAAGCTCGTTCTGAGCACGTTTCTTTTCTCTTTCAACATCTTCATCGGCCTTTGCAAGAATTGCCGACGCTT
Source organism: uncultured Ruminococcus sp. (assembly GCA_947178195.1). Taxonomy (GTDB): domain Bacteria; phylum Bacillota; class Clostridia; order Oscillospirales; family Ruminococcaceae; genus Porcipelethomonas. Next base: position 1,902 of record CAMWXM010000058.1, on the reverse strand, counting down.
CGCTTTTCGCTTCGGATATGATCTCGTCTGAACGCTGCTGTGCTTTTTTGGAAGCAGCTTTAATCATTTCAGCCGACTCCTCTTTAGCGTTTTCCATAAGCCCGGTATATTCGGTCTCAAGACTTTTCGCATGCTCGAGGGCGTCATCGGCTTTTTTATATGTTTCTGAAACATCGTTTTGGCGTTCGTCTAAAATTTTATGTACTCTTCCGAAGAGAAAATGCTTGAACACCCAAAATAAAATCAGCAGATTACAAAGCGTAAAAATAATAGTGCCGACGTCAATGGATAAAAAGGATAAATTCATTTATATTCCTCCGGCTTCAATTTTATTTTTTAAGCTGATCTATTAAAGGCTGCCGATAAACGGATTGATGAACATTATAATAAGAGCAACTACGAATGCGTAAATACCCGTTGATTCCGCAACCGCACAACCGATAAACATTGTTCTTGTAACTGCGCCTGAGCTTTCAGGCTGTCTGCCGATAGCTTCACAGGCTTTACCTACTGCGTAACCTTCACCGATACCAGGACCGATACCAGCGATCATTGCAAGACCTGCGCCAATGGCTGAACCCATAAGAATAAGTGCCTTGCAAAACATTTCTAAACTTGACATATCCATCATCATTATAAACTCCATTTCTCCACCGGTAAATTTTTAAATGTTAATTTTCACCTCTCCGGGGCTGAGGTCAGAATTTGCCAAATCAGTGAGTAATAAATACCCTGATAAAACAAATTTCTAATCTTCCGATTTAGCAGTTGAAATGTAAATCATCGTAAGATTAATAAAAATAAATGCCTGCATAAATCCTGAGAACAGATCGAAATAAAGCGACAATACAGCAGGAATACCTATGGTAAATATCGGTACTGCCAATCCAATTGCCGTTGAAAGACCTGTCAGTGCAAAATAAAGAAGGGTCGAGATTATCATACCGCCGGCTACGTTTCCGAAGTGACGGAAAGACATTGAAACAGGCGTTGAAACCTCGCTTATAAGATTAAGCGGATTGATAAAACTCTTTAAGTAACCGCCGATACCGTCGGCTTTGATTTTAGCGTATTCGATCATTACAAAGCTCATAAGAGCCCATGTAAGAGTCGTGCTGTAATCAGCCGTAGTCGACCTGAGCCCGATAAGGCTTACAAGGCTTCCGAAAATAGACGACGCAAACAGTGCGGCAATATAAGGAGCCATTCGCTCATAGCCTTTTCCCATAGTGTTGTCGATCAGATTGTCAACCGTCTGAACCGCCCATTCGGCAATTACCTGTCTTTTTTTCTCCGGATTTTTTTTCATGTCATGAGTCAGAAATAAAACCAGAGCTGTAAGAGCGATAACTATAACTGCGCTTATAATTACAGTTTCCGTGATATTAATAGTAATCCCAAAAACATCAAAGCTGTAAGCGACTCCAGGACCTTGAATATCAACGCCTGTAACACCCTTTAAACATTCAGGCACTTTCATTCAGTTTTTTCCTCCTTCCTCAAAATAATTTTTCTTCCGTAAACAAGTTTCGGGTAAAAGTAAGGAATAACCGCACCGATCATGCAAGGAATATTCCATAGCATAGAAGAAGCAATAATAATTGATGCTATGCTCATGCGGATAATATACCCAGCAAACATTTTTCCGCCGCTTTTATTCCCTCCTCTTTTGACGATATTGTATATCGACTTGTTAAGAAGAAAAAGATTTAAAAGCATACCGAAAGTTCCAATAAGGAGTCCGGCAGCTATCGGCAGAGTGAAACCGATAAAAATAACCGATATCAGATAAGCCGCTATGTTAAGAAACAGCGATCTGAGAAAAATAAATTTTAACTCTTTTTTTAAATATTCTCTTTCCAAAAGCTTCCTCCGATAATTTTACTCTGCACAGTTATATTT
>CAMWXM010000057.1 GCA_947178195.1 uncultured Ruminococcus sp. | reverse complement strand
GCAAAATATAGTTAAATCTGTGGGATTGTTTAATTATTAAGTGGATGGAGTAAAGAAATGCAAGAAATAAAAAATAATGACCAGTTAGAGGGGAATAAAAAATGATGCTGATGGACAGTGGTTTAAAACTTAATAAAGAAAAACTTCAGATATTTGAAAATGAGTTAAAAGTTGAATTACCAGTTGATTATAAAGCATTTATGCTTGCACATAACGGAGGAATGCCTGAAGATGATTTTATGTTTAACTATCATAATAGTGTTAATGACAAAGATTCATGTAGCTTGATACAAATGTTTTACATTATATATGAAGAAGAAAATTATGAGGTATATAACTTGAAAAATATATGTTTTACTTTGTGGAATGATAAAGCATTAACTAAAGATTATTTAGCTATTGCTGAAGATCCAGCTGGAAATTATGTGTGTATTTCATTAAATGCCAAAACTTATGGAAATATATATTTCTGTAATCATGAATATGAGGACGCAGAAACAGGAAGTCTGTTAATGGATAAAATTGCATCATCATTTTCAGAATTCCTGAATCTTCTTTATTTGGATGAATAGATGAGGTGATAAGATGTCAACAACAAACACAGAACAATTACATGAGCTCATATCCAACTCACAGGTAGTATTTTTAATATGTCCAAGTTATCTGAAAACAGCAAGTTGGGGTAAATCAGCAAAAGCTAAAGCTTATAGAGACAAGCATGCAAGTTTGATAAAGGCAGGTAAATTTAGAGAGGCAGTAAAAATGTATATAAAAGATTTAAAATTAAAATTTGGAAATAAATATATAAGGCTATTGGTGAAATACGGAAATATGTTAATCAATTAGAAAAGGCTGGAAAGATATGAGGATTGATATTAAACCTACAATAGGAACAAAAGATGTTTGTTTTGGAATGGATAGAGAAACTGTTAGAAGTTTATGGGGAGAAGCAACTGAGTTTTATAAATTTTCTGACGATAAAGTGCCAACAGATGATTTTGGATATTGTCATGTTTTTTATGATGATAATAATAAATGCGAAGCAATTGAATTCTTTTATGATGTTGAAGTTTATCTTAATGGAAAACTTATTTTCCCTACAGTTCTTGAAAATGCAAAGCAAGCTATTGAAGGTGCAGAATATGATGACGACGGCTTAATTAGTTATATTGCTCAAATTGGTATTTATGCTCCTGATGAAGAAATGGAAACTATTCTTGTCGGTAAGTCTGGGTATTACAATTGAAAAGACAGTAATTGTAGTTCTGTGAATAAACATATTTATAATTGAGGTGATAAAATGCAAGATAAAAAAGACGAGGGATTAGTTGAACTTATATCCAACTCGCAGATAGCATTGGTAATATGTCCAAGGTTTTATTGAGGTAGGCAATCTTCTTGTTGGTGACAAGCTTATTAGTGTAAATGGTGAAGATTTAGGTATTGAAGATGTACACCTGCCAATAAGTATATTGACAGAACAGATGAAAATACTGGTGATAGATACTATAAATGTACTTTAGGAGATGGCAAAACTTATGAAGTTAAGTATACAAAAGGAGAGAATGGAGATTATTCTGCTCGGTTTGAACCTTATGCTACACACCAAGATTTTTCTGATGCAGTTTATCCAAGAGAAAAAGGCTTAACTTTTACTGGAATTGAAAAAGATGATTTAAAAATGATGTGTGACAATTATGGTAAACCAGATTATACATGGCATCACTTAGAAGATAGTGGGGGAATGTTATTAGTTACAAAAATACATAGTAGATTTCATCATTCTGGCGGTGCATCTGTTTTAAGAAATAATTGATAAGGAGATTTGAATTATGAATAGCATTGAACTAATAAATATAGGACCTGAAATTAACAATTCTGAAATTGAAAAATTTGAAATTGATTTTAACATAAGTTTTCCCGTGGAGTATAAAGATTTTCTGTTGAAAAATAATGGTGGATGCCCAAAAGAACTTATTTTTACGTCTGATTTTATTGAAATCAATCCCTCAACATCTGAGATAAGAAATCAAGCTACAGATGTTGAAAGATTTTTTTCATTGAGTGAAATTATCTTTGAATACGAAGATATTATAGATGAGAATTTTATTCCTTCAAAATATGTTCCAATTGCACGAACTTCTTTTGGCAATTTAATTTTAGTATGTACCTCCACAGATAATAAATATGGTGGTATCTATTTTTCTAATCATGATTTGTTTGATAGTAAAAATGATTGTTTTACCATATCGAAAATAACTAATTCTTTTGTAGATTTTATTCACTCGTTATATATAGATGAGAAAAAATAAGTTAATATTTATATATTTTGATTGGACATGGTTTAGTACTTGTAGGAGGCTATTAAGAGAAAATGATTCTTAAGACTTATGTTTGACAGGTGGATAAGCTTGTACACCTTACGATCAACGGCAAGGAAATCGTTACAACAGATAATCATTCGTTCTATGTACGGGGCAGGGGCTTCATCGAAGCAGGAAATCTTCTTGTTGGCGATAAGCTTGTTAGTGTAAATGGTGAGGATTTAGTAATTGAGAAGTTCTACATTGAAGAAACTGAAAATTCTGTTGATGTTTATAATTTCCAGGTTGAGGATTTTCATACATACCATGTTGGTGAGAATGGTGTTTTGGTGCATAATGCAGAAAATTATCTTTCTCCATCTGAACAAGCTAAAAATTGGCAGGGAAAAGAAAAATATTCTGGAGTTGATGAATATACAGATGTCACCGTGGATAAAGGAACAGATTTATATCGTGGTGAACCGAATGGCTCAGAATATTTTACAACACTTTATGCAATTGAAGGATCAGGAAGAAATGATACAACAATCTTTGAGGGACTTCAAGTTGAAAAACATCCTATATATGGATATAGGTCTGAAATGCAAGGATATGTTTTTAATCAGGATATTGCGGCTGCTTACGGCATTACAAATGCCAATCCACAATTTGGTGCTGGCGGGTTACCTCAATATTTTGTTCCAGATGTTCAGACTTTAATAGATAATGGTATTTTAACACCAGTGGATAATATTTCGTTGTACTAATGAAAAGGAGTTATTTTATGGATTTTGAAAATGGTATTATAAAAGTAGATGATGAATCATTTTGTCCTGGATATTCTTTTGAAATGTTTCGTCATTCTTCTTTTTATAAAAGTCAGGATGGAATAAGGATAATTTATCTTGAAGGCGTGAAACAGATTGACGGCAGAAATTTTATAATAAGTTTATTTTTTAGAGATTATATTATTTACATGATATCGCTGATTTGTTGTGATGAGGATTTTTCACCATTAACAGAAAAAGAAAGAAAAAAACTGCATGATAATATTCTGAGCCAATATCATATTATGAATGAAAAAGAATTTTTTTGGGGTAGAGTGACATCAGAGTACGATGATAGGAGTAATTTAAGTAGTATTAATCTAATTTATAATCAATAATAATTACTCTAATGGCATCGTATGGTTTTTATTCAGAAGAATCACATGTGCATTATTGTATTGTCACAGAACAAGAAATTATTGATATTTTATCTATGTGTGAGCCTATAATCACAGTAGAATTGCTTTGATTATGGACTTTCAACTGACCCTGATACAATGGAAATAGAATATAAGCCTGTTCTTGAAACATATGTTCGTAAGGTAGACAAGCTTGTGCATATTACTATTAACGGCGAGGAAATCGTTACTACTGATAATCATCCTTTTTATGTTCAAGGCAGAGGGTTCATTGATGCAGGCAAGTTGCTTGTTGGTGACAAACTTGTTAGTGTAAATGGTGAGTATTTAGTAATTGAGAAGTTCTACATCGAAGAAACAGAAAATCCTGTTGATGTTTATAATTTTCAAGTTGAAGATTTCCATACATATCATGTTGGTAAAAATGGCGTTTTGGTGCATAATGCACAATACGAAACAGATATTGGAGATTATAAAGGAAATCGTATTCAAGAAGAATATGAAGATTTAGCTAAAGATCCTGCGCATAAAAATTCATTAAGACCTGATGATATTAAACAGGGGGAAATGGAAAGAAATATTGGATTGAGCTTAGAAAAAGCAGGTAGGCTTGATAAAATAGTAAGAGATCCTACAGGTAAGGCTGAATTTGTTGATTCTTCAGGACAGAAATGGGATATCAAATCATTTAATTCAAATTATCCAGCTAGAAAAGGTGGTTTTACATTAAATAAAGCGATGGAAAGTATTAACGGAGAACTTAATGCTGGTGAAAATGTAATTGTTGATACAACAAATATGTCAGTTGAACACATAGATGCATTACAAAATGCTGTTGATACAAACGGGTTGACCGATAATGTGATTTTCTGGCCGTGAAATATGGAGGTGTATTATGGGCTTTAAAGAAGAAATACAAGCATTTTCAGAATATTCAAGAGGAGAAAGCAATCATGAATGTCTATTAGAATATGAAGACATAAAGATTGAAAACTTTGATTTTACTGGATATGAATTAAATGATAGTAAATTTTTGGGAGTAAAATTCATTAAATGTAATTTTGATTCAGTATATTGTTCACGCTCAAATTTTAGTGGAAGTGAAATTATTGAGTGTATATTTAATAAGAATGATCTTCAAAAGGCAACATGGGATTATATTGAGATATATAATACTTTTTTTTATAATTTGAATGCTTTTAGAACAGATTTTTTTGATATCAGTCTTAATAATTGTAAATTTGAGAAATGTATTTTTACTAAATGCAATTTTACAAGGTTAGAAAATGCAGAGATAAAGAATGTTGTATTTAAATTCTGTGATTTTGATACTGTTAGTTTTAAAGACTGTATATTTCAAAATGTAGTATTTGAACAGTGTAAATTGCAAAATGTGATGTTTGAAAAAGAACTTATAGGTATTAAATTTGTTGATTGTATGCAATAAGCGAAAATGTGCATGTCTTGTTTTAAAATTGTTGCGGCAGTGGTTTTATACCTGTGCTCGAAGGAATAGGCGTAGGAATTCTCACAGGAATGCTGATAGGAGCTTTAAGCGGGGCTGTTATTGGCGGATTATCCGGATACGCACAATATGGTGTTGAGGGTATACTACCCGGTATCATAAATGGAACAGCAGATGGAATGCTTATTGGCGGACTCTTTGGTGGATTGGGTGGCATTGGCGCTATAGCTGGAGAAGCGTTTGGTTGCAGTGCTTTGATGACAAACATGTTTTAAATTTCAAGTAAATTTGCCCTTGGCATGATGGCATTTGATATAACTGCTCTTGCAAATGATTTTCAGAACAGACTTTTTCAAGATATCAAAATGGTTCAATGACTTTTGAACAATCTGCTATATTAGATTCAGGACATTGGGATGCACCATAAGCAGAATAGGAGTTAAATATATGGATATATTGATAAGAAATTACTATGATGGGTATGAAGGTGAACTAGAGATACAATTTATAAAGGGTTCAATTAAAGGCGAACGTAAAATAATAAGTATTTGGGAAGGATATTTTGATGATATTATGCGTCAATTTCAACCTGGCAAACATGGTTGGCAAGGTCTTGCATATTATTATAATCTAGATATAGGTTGGGAAGAAGCTGATTATTGGAAGATTCCTGACCTTAATGAAGTTTTAATGGAATTTAATAGTTTAAATACAGAAAAACTACAATTTAAAGATTCAAAAAATGTTTTACAGGAGATATGTGATTTAATCTGTGACGCTATAAATACAAATCAAAATATTTACATTTGTAAAGACTAAATCATAAAGTTGATAGACTGGTTCATCTTATTATTAGTGGTAATGAGATAATCACAACTGTTGATCATCCTTTTTATATTGAAGCAAAAAATCTTCTTGTTGGTGATAAACTTATAAGTGTTAATGGTGATGAATTGTTGATTGAAGATTATCATATTGAATTGACAGAAGAGCCTGTTTCAGTATATAATTTTCAGGCAGAGGATTTCCATACTTATTTTGTTGGCAAAAATGGTGTTTTGGTGCATAATGCTCAAGACTATAATGATTATGAATATGAAAAGTATGCGGAGTATTTAGACGATGATTATATAAGTAAAGAAAGAGTTGGTCGTTGTAATGGTAAAACACCAAGAAATAATTAAGTTCAAAATAAGCAGGTAAAAAGCGTTGTTGCAAAATATAAGTTAGACAAAACAGAACAAAGGGAACTTCACAAAATGATAAGTCACGATGGTGGAGGATTTTGGGATGTAGATTCAGCGGCTCAAGAAATAGTTAATAATAGAAAGTAAATTTTTATGATGGGAGTTTTTTTAAAATGGATTTTAATGATTTAGAGTTAGTAAGAAAACGTATGCAAATTTTAATTGGTGCTAAATGGGTTATAGTGGGACGTGCATCAGGAATGGCTTGGTTTGGGTTTTTAATTAACGATTTCGATTATGCACTTCATGTTCAATCAAGCTTTAGGGTTCGCAATAATGACAAATTAATAATTGCAAATCTTGATATGTATGAGCCGACAATAGAATTACAAGAGCAATCGAATTTTGACTGGGATACATTTGATTGGGAAATAAAAGGAAACAATTGTTATGATATTTGGATTCAAGAGTTTAGAATGAAAAATCGAAATGCAATTGTTCAAAATATTATTATCAATGATTGGGGTGACTTAACAATTGAGGTAGATAACGGAATGATAATTGAAGTGTTTGTTAATTCATCTTTAAATGAGTGTTGGAGATTTTTTGAAAGAAATTCTGATGATCATCTTATTATAAATGGCAGTGGTTTGGAAAAGGATGATTGATAATTATAAACCTAAGCGAATGCGGTGTCAAAAGCGAAGGAAGATTTCTATAAAGAGTATTCTTACCTGAAACCAGAATGTCAGGTTGGGAAAAGTTCTGCGACGGCTTGGAAAAAGTCGGAGATTGGTGTAAAGAGCATTGGAAAGAAATCGTTTTAGCAATTGAAATTATAGTTGCTGTTACATGTCTTTTTATACCGGGACTACAAGGAATAGGCGTAGGAATTCTCACAGGAATGCTAATAGGAGCTTTAAGTGGGGCTGTTATTGGCGGATTATCCGGATACGCACAATTGTTATTTGACAAGCAAAACACCAAATACGTGAAAATCAAGAAAAAGCAGTGAAAAGGCGAAAATTCACTTTGAAATCACGTATCTACGGCGATTACGAAGTGTGAAAAGTTAAGAAAAAACAAAATTAAATAAATTAACGTGTCAAAAAAATATTGCCCGATTTTCGGTAAAATCCGATTATCAGGCAATTTTTTTATTTTATCATCAGAAGCGTTAAAAAGCCTTTAAATCACGTATTTACGTTGTTTAAAATTTAAAAGGTTCTAAAACGCTTTTTTAAAAACTTAAAATTTTATGTTGAAAACAGGATGGAAACATGGAAACTAAAGCGAAGAGGGATGGAAACTTGTTTCTATCCTATTATTTTTTTAATAATCTATGCAAACGTTGTAAATAGGCGGTTTATGAAAAAAAATCAAAAAAGCTTATATATGATTAAAAAAATTACAATAAATATAGGGGATGGAAACTATTCTAATATTCTTCTATACTTATAATATCCTCCGGATCAAGAGTACCTATAACCTTGCCACGGCAGCGAACGTCATCATATTCATGAAGTTTTATATTCTCATATTTAGGATTTAAAGAGATAAGCTCTCCTGCTCCGAGCTTCTTTATATATCCATCTGAATTTACTGTAAAAATACCGATGCTTCCTTGTTCAATTTGCGGCTGAGTTCTGACAAGAGCATATTCACCATCGTGAAATTCCGGTTCCATGCTGTCACCAGAAATTCTTACAGCAAAATTAGCTTCGATTATAAGTCTCTTGTCTTTTACTTTTAACATTATTTTTTCACAAGCATCAAGGTCAACGCCTTTTCCTGCTGATGCCGGAAGTGTATAAGATTCTATGTACCCAGGGATTTCATGCATTTCAATACATTTTGATTTTTTCTTTTCTTCTTTCTTGGCTTCGGCATCAATCTCGGCTAATGTTTTAGTTCTTTCCATAATTTTTATTTTAGATTTTTCAGACAGATTTTTAAAATTGTTCAATAGCTCTTCTTCTTCTTCACTTAATTTTATTGTACATGAGCCTTTACTCCTTTCAATATTAATCTTCAACTACAAATGCATTCAGCAGTGATTCACCGACACCAGGCGCTTCGGGATCATGCGAAGTTTTACCTGTATCAAGAGCACGAATAGAATCCATTTCCAAATCTGTTAGAATGAAATCAAATATATCGATATTACTCCTGATACGATCGGGGTTTGAAGATTTCGGAAGTGTAATGAATCCCTCCTGCACCTCAAAACGGAGAATGATCTGTCCTGCGTCCTTGCCGTACTTTTTTGCAAGTTCAGTAACGGTAGAATGATTCAGCAGTTCAGCATTTCCATGACCAAGCGGATACCAGCATTCAATCTTGACATCGTTCTGCGCCATGAGTACACGCAGTTCTTTCTGCTGTGAGAATGGATTGCACTCCACCTGATTAACGGAGGGCATAGTGGAAAACTGCGGGACAAATTCATTCCATATTTTAGGTGTCATGTTGGAAACACCAATCGAACGCAGCTTGCCCTCTGCCTTTGCCTCCTCCATTGCTTTCCATGCACCGGGAACATCATCATAGGGTTGATGGATCAGATAAAGATCAATATAATCCAAACCAAGCTTGCGCAATGTACGCTCTATACCGATTTTGGCACGTTCATAGCCATAATGTGAAAGCCACAGCTTGCTTGTCACAAAGATTTCCTCTCTTGGGATGCCGCTGTCACGAACTGCCTTTCCGACTTCCTCTTCGTTGAAGTAAGCCGTTGCTGTGTCAATATGGCGATAACCTGCAGCAAGTGCCTCACGGACTGCCTTGTAGGTACTGCCGTCTGCCGGTATCATGAACACACCGAAACCGACGGCGGGTATTTTTACACCATCATTTAAAGTAACCATTTCCATTATAATGTCCTCCTTATTCTCTGCCATTTACAGTATTTAAAAACTCGGCAATATGCCAGTCGTAATGATCAATTATTTCTGTATGACCTGTGTCGAGTGTATTGATTTTCTGCATTTCATCGTCGGTCAAAGTGAAATTAAATATGTTGATATTCTCCTCTATGCGTTCTTTGTGAATAGACTTCGGAATTACCACTACACCTCGCTGGACATTCCAGCGAAGAATAACCTGTGCAACAGTTTTATTGTGTGCCTCTGCAATTTCAGTTAATATCTCATTTGTAAAGATACCTCTACCACCCTCAGCAAACGGAGCCCACGCTTCAATTGCAACTTCAAAATGCTCTGCACATTCAAGGTCAGTACATCTCTGGAAGAAAGGATGACACTCAATCTGGTTTACCATAGGCTTTATCTCAGCATTCATACAGAGATCAGTCAATCTTTCGGGATAGAAGTTTGATACACCGATAGCTCTTACCTTACCTTCCTTGTAAAGCTCCTCCAATGCCCTCCATGCACCGTAATAATCGGACAATGACTGGTGCAGCAGTATCAGATCCATATATTCCATACCAAGCCTTTTCAGACCTGCCTCGTATGCCTTTTTCGTTTTTTCATATCCAAAATTGGAAAGCCATATTTTAGATGTGACAAATATCTCATCACGTTTAAGACCGCTTTTCTTAATTGCTGAACCGACAGCCTCTTCATTCATATAGGTCTCCGCAGTATCAATAAGCCGGTATCCTGCATTCAGCGCATCAAGTACGCTCTGTTCGCACTGTTCATAATCCGGCACCTGATAGACGCCAAATCCAGCCATAGGCATTTTAATTCCGTTAGATAATGTTTTGCACTCCATAAATTACCTCCTGTATGCGTTTATAATTTTTGAAAGACTCTCCTTGCAGAAGTCCTTTATAATCTCTGTATGTGTTATTTCCCCGTCCGACATACACCACAATGCAACAGCACCATAATATGCCGAAATAATCTGCAACGAAAGTGACGAAATTGGTGTATTTGACTGCAATGTTCCATTACCCGCTGCACTTTGCAGACAGTTCTCAATAAAGCTTCTGTCATAGTTTAATTTATCCATTCCGAGCGTATCACCATCAAGAGGCGAAGTTACACTGCGATACCACTGCTGTGCAATTTGAAGCGAATTTTCCTGAATAATGAAAGCAGAATCGTTAAGAAAAAGCGTGATTTTTTCAGCAACATCCAATTTCTCATCAACAATCCCTTTTAGTGACTTATCAAAATCTTCATAGGCAATCAAGGATATAATATCCTCTCTGCGCTTGAAATAGGTGTAAAACGTTCCCTTTGCCACACCTGCCGTCTGCGTAATGTCATCTATGGACATTTCATGATACGCCTTAGTTTTCGATAATTTTTTTACTGCATCTATCAGCTTTTGTTTTGTTTCAAGTGCAGCCTCCTGTCGCTTTCCCATGAGCTGTTCCTCCTTTCATTGACTGTATTTAGTATAACGCATTTATTGAATTTAGTCAATGACCAGATTCAATTTCGTTGTTATGCACAATAGTATTTCTGAAAAAATGTGCATAATACCAAAACAAAGTATCATTTTGTTTTATAAGGAACAATCTAAATTGTCGTGACATAACACCACAATAGAAATTCTTCTCTCAAATCGAAAATAATCAGTAATGTCTGAATATATGATTCTATTGATATATTTTTGTTCATTCAGTCGAATCTGCCAAATTTAATTATGAATAATTGTAACATCTAACAATTTTTTAAAAAGCACTTGACATAATATTATCTTTGTGATATTATCATAATGTAAATAACAGAAAGGAGCAGATATCCAATGAAGTCAGAAAAAGAATTTCTTAATAATTACCATATCGAAGATTACGAAAGACCGTCCGTTACAGCAGACGTTGCAGCATTCATGATAAGACGAACAGAGGAGGAAAGCTACCGTAAAGAGCCTGAAAGCAGACTTTCTCTGCTGCTTGTCAAGCGTGGAGAGTTTCCCTTCAAAGGCTGCTGGGCTTTGCCGGGAGGATTTTTAAGAGGTGACGAAACCATTGAGGAGTGCGCTATGCGTGAGATAGTGGAGGAGACGAATATAGCTCCTGCTTCCCTTATGCTTGTGAACGTTTTCAGTGATCCGGAACGAGACCCCAGAGGACGCATTATTTCCAATGCTTTTGCCTCGATAATCAGCGAAAGCTCCGTGTCGGAAATGGGCGGTGACGACGCCGAGGAAGCCCGTTGGTTCGATGTTTCATTTGAGCGTGAAGCAGACGGTCATTACCGTCTGGAACTGAAAAACGGTGATATCAGTCTTAATGCAGTTCTTTCGGAACGTGAGACAAAATTCCGCAGAACAAGCTTTGAAATAATCGACAGAGGTGAAATAGCTTTCGATCATGCAAAAATGATAGCCGCCGCACTTTCAAATCTTCGCAGCGAGGCGGAGAGCTTCAGTGGGATATTCGATTTTCTTCCCGAAAAATTCACCCTTACACAGCTTCAGAGAGTACAGGAGACGATAATGAATATTTCCGTTCTGCCGGCAAATTTCCGCCGCAAGGCAGCAGAATATGTGGTTGAAACAGACGAATACACCTCAGGCGCAGGACACAGACCTGCTAAACTATTCAAACGAAAGGATTAATGAACTATGTATATAAAATTTTTACCGAACGAATATGTTCTTTACTACAGAAAAGGCAAACTCAAAGCCGAGGGCATGGGACTTTCATTCCTGTTTCTGGAGAAAAACACATCTGCCTGCTCAATTCCTGTGTCCAATATTGACGCTGATTTTATTTTTCAGGAAACAACGCAGGATTTCCAGACTGTAAGCGTTCAGGGACAGATTACTTATCGTATCCTTGATTACAAGAAAATCGCTGGTGCAATGGATTTCTCGGTTAACCTGAAAACGAAGCAGTATAACAATAATCCTATGGCGAAGCTGTCGAAACGTATCGTCAATATTGCCGAGGTTCTGGTAAAAAGCCGTATCGGCATTTCTGTCATGACGAACGCTATTCAGTCGAGTCAGGAGCTTGCCGTTCAGGTTCTGGCTGAAATGCAGAAAAATGATGAGCTTAAAGCGCTCGGCATTTCTGTGACAGGTTTTTCTGTTCTGAAAATTGCTCCAAACAGTGAAACATCCCGTGCTCTTGAAGCCAAAACCCGTGAGGATATTCTTAAACAGTCCGATGACGCACTGTACGTAAGGCGAAACGCTTCTATCGAACAGGAACGTCGTGTCAAGGAAAATGAGCTGAATACGGAAATTTCTGTCGAGGAGAAAAAGAAGAAGATCAAGGAGACGGAAATTCAGACTAAGCGCATGATTCTTGAGCGTGAAAACGAAATTGCAAAAATCAGAACGCAGAGCGAGGCAGAGCGTGAACAAATGAAGATTGACGCTGAAATTCTGCTTGAAAGAAAACGCAAAGAGCTTGCCGAGCTTCGGTTTGAGAACGCCAAAAAAGACGCAGACGCTGAGGCTTACCGTATCGGTGCAGTAATGGAGGCTTACGGAAAACTGAGCGCAGAGGTTCTTGTGGCTCTTGCAACGCTCAATATGGATCCTGAAAAAATGATTGCACAAGCATTCGAAAAGCTTGCAGCAAGCAGTGCAAAAATCGGTACGCTCAATATAACTCCTGACCTTCTTGAAAGTCTGACAGGGAGAGCAAGCTAATGGACAGAACAACAGAAAACAAAATTGTCCTGATAACGCAGAAAACACGTCTTGAACAGCTCATTTATCGCTATAATACAGAAAGTCAGGCTGAATTCTATATTGAGCATCACGGCGGAGATTTCAGCGATTACAAGTCAGAGCACGAAACCTACTACAAGGCAGTCCGAACAGCAGTTTCCTTTCTGGAAACCTATGCTCGTCTGCAAATTGTTGACAGAGAGCAGATATCCAACTATCTTTTTGGTGCGGAAGACCTTGTTATCGCTGTGGGCAGAGACGGACTTGTAGCCAATGTTCTGAAATATCTCACCACACAGAGGCTTATAGGAGTTAATCCCGATCCTCAACGCTGGGACGGTGTTCTACTTCCATTCTCTGCCGCCGATCTCCCGAAAATTGTACCGGAGACTTTCGGCGGAAAACGTCGTGTAAAGTCAATTACGCTTGCCCTTGCCGAACTGAATGACGGTCAGACACTATGCGGTGTAAACGATCTGTTTATCGGACAGAAAACTCATGTCTCTGCAAGATACGAGATCTGTCACAACGGAAAAAAAGAGGCGCAGTCCTCCAGCGGAATCATATTCTCCACCGGACTCGGTTCAACCGGCTGGCTGAAAAGTATCATTGCAGGTGCGGCTGGAATCGACAGATACTGCGGAATCAACACAATACCTGTACTCCCACGCCACCTTGACTGGGATTCGGATTGTCTCTACTTCACCGTGAGAGAACCTTTTCCCAGTCGATCTACCGGTGCGGATATCGTTTTCGGACGAATAGAGAAAAATCAACCGATGATAGTTAAATCGTTCATGCCCGAAAACGGCGTGATTTTCAGCGACGGTATAGAATCGGATTTCCTGCAATTCAACTCAGGATCTGTCGCATCTGTGGGAATTGCCGATAAAAAGGGAAATTTGATAGTTTAATTTGATATAATTTCTCCTTTTAATAATTCTTCGAATTACCTACTTCCATGGATTGGCGGCAAAAGTCTGTTAGCAAAGAAAATCATATCAATGTTTCCTGATAATTTCGACAGATACA
>CAMWXM010000056.1 GCA_947178195.1 uncultured Ruminococcus sp. | reverse complement strand
TCTAAGAAGTTTGCAAATTAAGAATTTATATAATGTTATACGAAATTAGGGAGATTGCAATGAAATTATATGATGTTTTTATTTCCTATCGCAGAAGCGATGGTTTAAAGGAGGCAGAAGCTCTTTACAGATATCTTACCGATAAAGGACTTAGAGTCTTTTTTGATAAATACGAAATGATAGATGGTTATTATTTTACAACGCAAATAAAAAATAATTTGCTAATGGCACCGAACTATGTATTTCTTGCAACACCCAAAGCATTGGCATTTTATGAGGGGGAGGATTGGGTTCGTACCGAAATAGAAATAGCTATAGAGGAATATGAAAAGAATCCATCTGAAAGAACTGTCACTGTTTTAACACCCGAAAAAACTGTTTTCCCTGATAAAGTAGATTTAGATAAAAGCATACGTAATATAGCCGATGCACAAAGGATAGAACTTCCGTTCGGAGAAGATCATAAGGAAGAGTATACCAGAGTGCTTAAATCGGTGACACATATCAACAGATCTAATATATGGTACGCTGCACATAGATGGTTGGAAAACAGCAAAAAACCGGGTGGACGTTTTGCAACTCTCAATATTAATGAAACCATATTACCCAATGCAATAAAAAATAAAACAAATTTCGACTTTCCGACTAATGTATATCAAAAAGATGAAATCAAACATCAACCTTTGTTTGAAGCACTGAAAAGCACCACAGGACATTTATATCTTATCGGACAAGGCGGAATTGGAAAGACCACGGCATTAATGCACATAATGAATCTTTCATATTTAAATACTGAATATTCCGAAAATACGCAGATTCCAGTATTTGTTGAACTTTCATTTGCTCCTGATACATATGGTGCATTGTATGAAGGCGGAAAATCAAGCTTTATAAGAAGATCTATATATAAACAAGTACGGACAGATAAGACCATTAAACAAATTTCCGATGTTCAGATAAATAAAGTTGATGAGGTTTTTAACTTACCTTACGATGTCGCTGTAGAACCGATAACCGATATACTTTCAAAAGTCTCACCCACCCCGGAGTATTTACTGCTTTTGGATGGACTTAATGAGGTTTCACCTTCTGTGATTGAAGAAATAGGTATGAGTGTTATGCAATTGATTATGCAAGAAATCAACATGCTCATTTCCGAGTGTCTGAACGTTCGTATTATTTTAACAAGCCGTTCGGACGATTCTGCTTTATATAACGCATCAATAACAAGATTCTATTTATCCGAGATAAGCGATGATACTGTACAAGAATATTTGAAGGATGCAGAAATACCAGATGAAAAAATTGCACATTTATTTGAAAAAAAAGACTTATTAAAGACATTGCAAGTACCGTTATTTTTGACAATGTACGCCTCTTTAACTGATAAAGAAAACATAGCTTCTCAAGGTGAAATTCTGCGTTACTTCTTTAATGAACGTAGAAGAAAAAGTGATATTTACACTGCTCAAAATCGTTTGAACACAATAGAAAATAATGTAACAATTTCAGCGAGTGCAATTCAAAAGAAGCGTATAACTGCTGATATGCAAAATTTCATTTTAGATTTTATTTTGCCTCAAATTGCTTGGCAAATGGAAAGAAACGGTGAGTTCTATCTTCGAATAAGAGATATAAAGAAACTTATTGAGCCTGTCTTGACCGATACTGACGATACAGCAGTTTGTGGAGACTTCGGTAAAGAAATATTCTTTAAATATACCACCACTTCGTCTAAAATGCATACCAAAAAAATTGCAAAAATGATAATAGACAGACTTGGAGATGATATCGAGGAAATAACAGAAAATATTGTTGACTGTTGTGTCATGTCACTAGGTATTATACAAGAAAGTAATAGACGATATGGGTTTGTACATCAAAATATTCGTGACTATTTTGCAGCTGTGAAAAATATAAATACAATTCGGCTTTCCGTTTATTTGTTTGAAAAAGGCGAAAAAGAACTTGCCCTTGAATGCATGAATAATGTATTCAAAGACGAGCCGGTTAGTTATACTGTTTGCAAGTTCATCGGAGAATATCTCGGCGAACATCATAATAAGCCATTTTATGCTAATGGACAATGGAATTATGGAGTACCGACAGAAAAATGTGATAGAAGTCTTGTCAAAAGGGCGTTTGGTATTTATAAGGGGTATTTTGATGGCGAGTGTGGATATGGGATTTATTCTTTAATTGAAACAATAAAAAATTCCTATACAGACCTAAGTGGGTTTGATTTTTCACAATTGGATATAACACTATGCTCCTTAAATGGAACAAGATTGGAAAGAAATAAACTGACCGCTTGCTTTTTTAACACAAAAGTAAATGATACTGTGTTTTTAAATAACATTGGTAAATTCAATGTAGAAAAAATTGTGTATGACAATAATGGGCGTCACATGTTCATAATGTGTAGTGATGGTTTTGTTAGAATTTTAGATGCTAAAACATTAAAAATGATTGAAAAAATAGAAATCGGAGAGAATAATGATTTTGACAATAAATTATTTGTATCATCTGATAATGAAAAGCTTATAGTATTTATTAAGGGAAAATGCATACAGGTTTGGAATATTGCAACATTAGAACTGATTTCGCTAATTAGTTCAAACAAAAACGGCATGATAGATGCCGATTATAATTCTGTAAAAGATTTCTTGATAGTTATAGAATCAGGTAGAATTAAACTATGGTCTTTGCAAAATCAATTTTTGTTAGGCGAATTTAAAGATGATTCAATTAGGGAAGCAGTGTTAAGTAAAAACGGAGATTACATATATTTAACGCATTTTCACGATGATGAGCTGTCTATTATAAGTAGTGATTCATTTCACCTTGTAAAAAAAATAAAAATTGGATTTGTCAAATCGCTTCTGGCACTTTCTAACGATTCCGTTATCATATTTAATGGATCTTCTATAGAAATTATTGATATAATCAAGAATGACATATTATTCGAAATAAGCGAACATACTTCAAATAAAAATTATTTAGGCTCGTTTTCAATCGGTGCTATTTCAATAAGTCCTGATGGCAACTATATATTGGTAGGTTCTAGAGAAATTTACAATAGAACTGTAATTTGGAACATTCCTAAAAAGAAATATGTTGGTGAGTTATTGGATGCTGCGAATTTTCCAAAATATATGACTTTTAACTCTGACGGAAGCGAAATAGTAACAATAACATGGAGTGGAAAGATTATGTTATGGGACAGTAGAACATTGACACTTAAAGCGAAATTCAATGCTGTCAATTATGGATCAAAGGCCATCGGGTATAGTTCAGATGGAAAAATGGTTAGTTTTGCATCCAAAGATAATGTGCTACATGTTTTTGATATTGACTTTCATAGTTGTATAGGCAATGTTGATATAGATAAAATAAGTGCTATTACATATAGTTATGACAAAAGGCTTATATTTGTAGGAACTGAAACCGGAAGCGTTAAGATAATAGAGGCTCAAACTTTAGAACTTTTAGAAAGCGTTTGTTATAATATGGGTTGTGTCAATTCCATTAAAATAAGTACAGACAAAAAATATATTGTGGTTTGCTTTGATAAAGCAACATTACTATTCGATAATGAAATGTTAATCAACCCTTTTGCAATTTATAAAATTGATAGCATTTACCGTATGACATATGCAGAATTAAGTCCGGATAATAAAATGCTAATAACATCACAGCATGATGGTGCATATATATGGGATGTCAAAAGTCAACAAATAATTTACCATATAAAGCGGATTTTTGATTTTAATAATTATGCTTTGTTTGCTCCTGACGGAAAAACAATAGCAACCTTTACTGATGACAATGGCGTAGATATATGGGATATAAAAAATATGAAAAATATAGAACGTTTTGATGATGATTTCTTTGTCGTTAACCATATTGCTTATGATAAAAAAGGCAAATATTTGGCTGTTGTTTCAAGTTCAAATTGTGTTGAAATCCGAGACGCCCATACATATAAACTCTTAGAAATTTTGAAAACCGATCACCCTGGAGTTTACGTTGTTGAATTTGTTGGTAATGATAAGTATATAATTGCCGAATCGTCAAATAATGAATTGAAGATTTGGGAAACCATATCATATGATTGTGTTGAAACTTTCAAGATGGTTTCAGGATTGATGATTTATAGTGTAGATCTTAGTCATCTACATCCTCACTCTAGCCTTGATGATGCGCAAAAGAGTATTTTGCAAAAATACGGAGCTATTATAGATTGATAGCTAATAGATACTTTATATTTTATTGTGTTGATGGAGAAACCCTATGAAAAACGTTAAAATTATCTCGAAAGTTGAAATAAATAAGATGAGCGTATAGCGCAAAAGAGGAGTTCCGTGAAAAATGGAACAGAAAATACCCGAATATACTCAAATCATGGGATAAGAATTGGACGGAGTTTACAGTGTTTTTTGAATATCTGTCAGAGATCAGTAAGATTGAAATATGTGCAGCACCTGTTATACATGATCCAAGATATAGGGATGAATTTTTTATGAATGCAGCGACAAAGAATTTAAATGGAGAACAAGAAGCAATGACAATTTAGAATACGAATTTGTAATGAATCATCTGTTGAAATTTGCCCCAAAGGTTCAAAAAACGACAGGTGTTTTGTTATAATATCTTTTGGATTTCAATAGAATGGAGGAGATGGAATTGTGAAAATACACAAAAACAAGATGTATGTTTTAATTTATCAAACCACTAGCCACAACTTAAGGATTTTGATTGAATATAGGCTTATTTTAAATTGCAGTAAATGGGCAATATTTTTTCCTATTTCATGATAGAAATGTTCATAAGTTGTAGATAATGCTTATCAAACTAAAAAACTACATATTACATTGGGTTTCGATATCTTGCACAAAAAGTGTTGAAAAATATTCCAAAATATAAATAAGAAATAGTAAGAAGTTGTCAATTTAATTATAAAGGAGAATATAATGGACAATATTAAGTGGAAGGGCATTTTTCAATTCAAAGATACGATGTTTTTTGCTCAGAACAATTCCACAAGAGTTTCTATTTCAGATGGCTTGAAGTGTGTACGTGAATATTCAAAAGAAAATGTGTCGGGATGTGCATACAACGATGAAACTCTTTGGCTGAGCATTGAGAATAGCAATACTCTTATTGCTGTTGATTCTGAGAATAATGAAGAATTAATACCAATTTTGGACTATGATAATATCAATATAATAAAGATGGTCACTGGTCAGGAAGCAATTCTTGTTCTTGAAGGCTCTAATGCCGAAGATAAATCATTATTTGTATTTGATTGTAGGGCAGAAAAGGTTCTGTTTGTATTGCCGATAAAAGAGCACTTTATTGATATTGTAATAACTAGCTATAAAACAGCTTTGTTGTTATGTGAAGAAGAACGACGTGTTCCAGCAAGATACAGTGATGAAATTGACGATGAAGAAGTACTGTTTTGGGCTGAGTTAACATGGAACAAAGATTCCACAGAAGTAACCATCAAAAAATCAATGAAGCTGTATATTGATCGTAATCGAAAAACACACGATGGTAATTATATACAGACCATTCTTTATAGTGAGGGACTTTGTTTTCCGTTATTTGATCAGTATCTTTATCATTGGCTTGAACAAAAGTCATTCTCTTTAAATGGAAAATATGTTGTCTACTACTCTGAGGATATCCGAGGAATTGTTATCGGCAATCCTGTGGGGGGGGAAATATATAGAATAATTGCACTTCCAGATGATGTTGCAGACGCTAAAAATGAGTTTTTCTACAACTATCATGCAAGTGAATTAGTGGTTATCACTAAAGATAATGTAATCAAACGGTTCGTTATAAACTGTACTTCTGATGCAGCATTAAATAGCCTTAATACTGCATATAATGAGGCATTTTTGAATAAAATCAGTCTTTTTGCTAAACGGAATAAAGGCGATATGACGTTTACAAACATTTTGTATCGTGCTATTGGAAGCTGTGTATGTATGCCCGCAGGAATAGTTCGCCCTGGAAATAAATCTGATGATGGGATTACGCATGTGAATCTTACGATAAAGACACCAATTTCAGGGAAGATAATACTAAAACAGACGCAGAAAGTTCTTTCTCGTTTTGAATGTGAGGAAGAAGAATTTGAAAAAACGATACAGTTTGATGTTACTGGAGATATCTTTTGGGTGGTTTTTAAAACAGATTGCTTAGAAAAAGAGTTTTTTTTCAGTATTCATACTCATGAAAGTTTATATATAGATATTGAAGAACATTTGACATTTAATGAGATTGCTCAGTGTTGCAATAGAAATAGTGCTCGAAGAAAGCTTCAAACACATCCAACGGATATATATGCAACCTATCAGTTAGGGTATGTGGGGACAGAGGAAGACTACAATTTTTTGTTAAGCATATTAGAGGATGATTATTCTGGTTCTTCTTTATCCCACGGTAACAATGGTGAAAGAGTATGGATGTGTGTGCGTACAATTAGAAATCTGTCATTTCGTTACAGAAGGAAAGATGCTATTCCGTTTTTGATTGAAGCTTGTAAGCATATTGAGAATAAAAAAGTGCTGGAAATGGTCCAAGATTGTTATGCATCGCTAAAATCGTGTAATTCTTTCATTGAGAGACAATACCGTGTGGATTTATTGGTTCGAACGGATAAGGTTGTTCATATATATGACAATTCAAAAGACAAATGGATTGCAAAAATCGATGGTACGTTAGGATATAATGAACGAATAGATTGGTGCTATCTTAGAGCTTCTGCAAACCAGATTAAATTGATATTTGAAACATTGCTTGGAAATAAAGAGGTAATGATTGATGTGGGGGATAACAATCCACAGTATAGTCAGGTTATAGATATAGAAACACCTGTTTTCACGCGTGACATGGCAAAAAGAATATTGGATGCACGTGGAGATAGGGTACTTGTTATACCAGAAGGCATTACAGAATTGGCAGATGATTTCGCACTACAATTTGATGAACGTAATAATAAGTATTATTTTTTTCAGATAGATATTCCAGCATCTGTATCAAAAATTGATGCTGTAATTTTGACCAAAAAACCTGGGTGGGCATCGGATGATAGGTTAGAATGCTTTGATGAGATAAATGTAGCAGACGATAATTTGGTTTTCCGCTCAATTGATGGTGTGCTTTTTTCAAAAGATATGAAAAGATTGATTTGTTATCCATGTGGAAAACAAGAAGAAAAATATTTGATTCCAAATGGGGTTGAAATAATTACTCCTAACGCTTTTAGCGACAATCATTTTCTTAAGTCAATATCTTTGCCGCCCTCACTTATAAAAATTGACTCTATGGCTTTCAATTCATGTGAAAACCTAAATTGTGTTAATTTTTCAGAGGGACTTGAAGTTATTGCAGATGATGCGTTTATTTTTTGTGATGTGACACATATGATTCTTCCGAACAGTTTGAGAAGAATTCATTGGACTAATCTTATTGGTATCGGTGTTGGAATTAGAAATATGGAAGTACCTAACAGCAAAATTGAGATTGACATGACGGATTATCACGAATGCAATCAAGGATTCTATATGCCTCCACTGTTGCTTATTCAGGCAAATCAAGCATTTGAAAAGTTTGCACGCAGATATAAAATGAATTTTGTAAAAGGTTATTATATCGATGAATCAGGGATTATTTGGTCGGAAGACGGGAGTACGATTGTTGAGTTTCCTGCTGAATGGTATGATGAAGAGTACCGGATTCCGGAGAAGACAGTGGGAATTTTTAGATGGGCATTTAATTATTCTAGTGTAAAAAGGGTTATTGCATCAAAAACACCACGATTGGTAGGAAGAACACGAGGAGATGATTTTAGTAGATTAGATATAGATAGTGGCAGTAGGTATGATTCGGAAATTCTTTTTATTGATAGTTCGAATAATGCGACCTTTTTTGCACCATCGATGCTATATATACACGAAGAACATAGGAAAGGAGAAAAAGGCATGAAAATTTGCGTGCCACACTTTAAGATTGGGATAACATTTTCGGGCAAATATCGGAAACAGATTGTTGAGCCGCTTTGTGACGAGCTTCTTAAACTAGGATATAATAAAGATGACATTTTTTATGATTCATGGCATGATGTGCTTATAAATGGTGTACACGGAGATAACATACTTAGACAAATTTATTTTAATAACTGTGATTGCGTTGTAGTTTTACTTTCTCCGGATTATAAAGAAAAAAACTGGACGGGTCATATTGAGTGGTCAGCAGTAAAAGAGCTTATTAATACAGGCGATGATAACAAAATATGTCTCTTAAGAGTTGACTCTGCTGACATTGGAAAATTCGATGGGCTCTATCATAATCAAACTATTGCCAAAACTATTGATAATATGTCTGCAGTTGAAATAGCAACTTTTGTACATCAAAAATATAAGATGTTGATATAAAGAAAAAATGAATAGCCTGTCGCACCACGGTTTGATGAAACCCTTGTCAAGTAGACAAGAAAAATAATTAAATTTTTTATAAGATGACCAGTATTCAAAAGAGTATTGGTTATCTTTTTATATAATTTGTTGTAATGTCGCTTGTTTTTTTGTTCAATCTCAGACCAAAACTTTATATATTTGTTGGATTGTTTGATAGGGTAAAAAACAGGTTTTGAAGCTCTTGTGTTTTCCAATGCTGTTCGATTTTGAAGAATACTGCGATTGTAGTATTGACGAATTTGAAGCAGAGCATCCGGAAATTTATGAGCTGTGGGAAAAGACGGTTACACCTGAAATGACAGAAAGCTTTTTGCAGACTCTTTATCATAATACGAACATAACCGAAATTGCAGAAAGTATTCCCCATGGCAAGACATATTCCAAATATGCTAAAATTTTTATGTATCATTGTGTCGAATCAATGCTTGAAGAAAAAAATGCTCTGGACAGCAGAAAATTTCCTGAAAATATAATTGTCAAGATAAAACAGTTCCGAAATTAAAAAATTTTTTCGGAACTGTTTTGTATTTACTTATCTGTAGGTTTATGATATTCTTTTTTCAGGGGGTGACAATATGCTGATGAACGGTGAATATCTTGAAACTATTCAGGATTTAAAACGATGTTTTAGTATTGAAGAACTGATTTATAGTTTTTACAATGGAGAATTTGAAATATGGCTTGAAAAAATCGGAGAGATTGAAAAGGCAAAACAAATCAATAAAATTGAAAAAAATGCGCTGATGTTAATTCGGTTGTATCAGGTTTTGGATTTAAAATATGAGCTGTCAGAAGAAAAAATCAGAGCTTCTCATATTTGAATGCAGCGACTTTTTCTACAATTTCAGCGATTTGAACAGCCTCTTCCTCTGATAATGGCAGAAGAGCCGTTTCAATACGATGCATGGCTTCTGTACTTGTTGGCTTGATTTCAGAAGAAATGTCCAAAAGCTGAGACAGAGGAATTTTTAGTCCTTGAGAAATTTTATATAGCGTTTCTACTGTAGGGCATTTTTCACCACGTTCTACTCGCCCAAGATAAGCTGGGTGTAATTCTGATGCCAAAGCAAGTGCTTCCTGGCTTAGTTTTCGCTCAGTACGGAAGGCGTGGATTCTCTGCCCAATCAAATAAGAAATTTTTTCGCGATCTATGCTCATATTGCTGACTCCTTTAAAAAGTAATGTTACTATAACTTTATCCAATTTTTTGCGCATTATCAACGATATATAGAGCATTAAAAAAGATTTCTAAAAGGTTGACAGCAATGAACTTATAGTGTATAATAAAGAAAAAAGCAACAATATAATGTAATTAAAAAAATAAAAAGGAGCAATTTATATGAAATTAAGACAAAAAATTTTAAGCATTGCTTTGGCAATGGCGTGCACTGTGTCATTTTGTGCAGGAGCAACAACGGTTGGTGCAGTAAGTTATAGCCGGCAAATAAAGTACGATGGTTATCTTTATTATAAACAGGTTGATGATAACAATGACGGAACTTTTGATTATATTGAAATATCAGATTGTGAGACATATGATACAGAAGTAATTATACCAACTGAAATTGGATGTTAGCAAGCATAACAATATTAAACCCGGAAATCTTTCCGTGAAACAGCAAGATCAATATCCGAAAATACAGGGTTGAACATTACGCACCAAAGTGTCTGGAATATTGTTCAAGAGTTGGGCAGCTCTGAAATTGAGAATAGTAAAAAAACACCCTCAAATAAGGGAAAAATTGAAAGTGCAATTCTTTATGAGGAAGCAGATGGAGATTGGCTGAAACTACAGGGTAAAGACCGAAAAAAATACGGTGCATCAAAGGAAATGAAGATAGGAATTGCATACGACGGAGAGCTTCATGTCAAGCAAAAAAACGGAGAGACCAGATGTGAACTGGACAATAAAGTAGCATATGCAAGCTTTGAATCAGCAAGAGATTTCAGAAAATATATGGAAAATGTGGTAGTATCCGCTTACAATGTTGACGAAATTGAACTCCGTGTTAAAAACGGCGATGGGGCACAGTGGATACAAAAAGACAACAGCTGCGACTGCATTTGCGTACTTGACAAATTCCATAGAAACAAAAAAATTACAGAGTGTGTCAGCAATAAAGAAATTGCTGAAAATTTGCGTGAATTACTTTTGCAAAACCGATTTGACGAACTTTTAGACTGTATTCAGGCTTATGTAAATTCAACTGAGGACGAGCGTGAAAAGGCAAAATTGCAGGAACTTTACAACTATTATTCGGAGAACAAAGAGGCTCTTCCGGGATATTACGACAGAGGTATTGAGATTCCACCTACAAGAGAACCAGGAGTAATTCATCACGCTAATCTGGGCAGCATGGAGGGCAATGTGTTTACCATTATCGGCAATAGAATGAAAGGCGGTCGTGCGTGCTGGAGTGTGAATGGCGGCAACAATCTTGCGGCTCTGCTGTGCAAGCACTATTCCACAGTCATTCCAACCTCTTCGGAAACATCTGTCAGCAATACTATTGCTGCACCGCCTTTGTCCGCAGCAAAAGCTCCTAAACACGACGGTAAAGGCTATGAATTCTTCGGAAATGTTTCCATTCCTAATTCGCCCTCTTTCATAAAAGCTATTTTCTCCTACAACCACTTATCCGATCTAATCTTCTGATTTTGTGCATTTTCACTATTTTGTGATTATCTGCCTACTTTTACTTGACACAAACAAAAGTAGTGAGCAGTTGAAAAATCCATAAAAGCATGGTATAATAAATTTAAGAAAACTGCGAGGTGATTATATGGAAGAATGCAAACCGATTCCGATTGGAGTGGAAGATTTTAAAAGGATTATTGACAGAGACTATTATTTTGTAGACAAGACATTATTGATTAAAGATATCATAGATGATGGAGCGGCTGTAACTTTATTTACTCGTCCAGGAAGATTTGGCAAAACACTCAATCTCTTTGAAAATTATCCAACGATTTAAGTTAACCTTTCTGAAACAGCGGATATTATTCAAAAGAGCAGTAAAAATGCATTTTTTAAGTATCTCAACTATAACAGTAACCTTTTTAGATGGATATATAATCCGAAAATCAATAAGAAATATCCTGTAATCTACGCTCGTTCAGAAAAGTATTTTAATTCTGCTCAAGAACGCATGAAAAAAGAAGCAGAGGAGCGAAGAGCTTTGGCAGAAAAACGAAGAAAAGAATCAGAACAGTTAAAACAGAGGATAGAAAGTTCAGCACACATTAAAAAAGCAATTCCAGTTCCGCCTATTTCGATTGCTGAACAAAAGGAAAATCAGCTTCATGATGGCTACGAAGAAGTCAAAGATAGATTCGTTCAGCAGATTGAACCGATTCGAGACAAATATGGCGTTCGTTGGGTAAAATGTGAGCGATGTGGGAAAATTGCGGCAGACGGTGAATTTGGAGCTTATGGAGGAGCGAATCATGTAAATCTTGGTGTTTGTAGTGATTGTTATAAAAAGAGATGAATGTATGCTGGCATCACATGAAATTAAAACAAGAGCCGTTCGATAAAATCAAAAACGGCACTAAAACGATAGAACTTCGTTTGAATGATGAAAAGAGTTAGAAGGTTCAGGTAGGCGATTTTATCGAGTTTTCCTTGCTTGATGAGCCAGAAAAGAAGATTCAGACAAAAGTGAACACTTTGCATCATTTTACATAGTAATTGTATACATCTCTGCCAAAAGAGAAACTTGGATATCGTTCAGATGAAGTTCCTGAACCTGAACATATGGACGCTTATTATTCCAGTGAAAAACAGACTGAGTATGGCGTCCTTGGGATTGAAATCCGATTTTGTTGGATGATTGAGGACGATAAAACGTTGAGGGAACTGAGGGTAACAAAATGAAATTTTTGACATATGAAAGCAAAATCAGCTGTGTTAACGATAACGGCAAAGAAGTGGGAAAGATTATTTTTTCAAAAAGAGAAGATAATATCTATGAGATAAAATCAACAAAGGTTGATGAATCCATGCAGGGACAGGGGATTGCGGGAAAACTGATGCGTCTTTGTCTGAATGAAATCAATGCAAGGAGCGGAGAAGTAAAAGCCACCTGTTCTTATGCACAAAAATATATTGTGAAACATGGTTTACGTCCGCTTGTGATATGTCATATGGTGACTTCGATAGACGGAAAAGTGACCGGAGATTTTCTCTTTGGAAAAACCGGAATCCAGGTAAGCGAAACCTACTATGAACTGAACAGAAAGTTGAAAGGCGATGCATTTATCTGTGGTCGGGTAACAATGGAATCTAGTTTCACCAATGGCTTCAAGCCGGATTTATCAGAGTTTTCTGATGCAGATATTCCGTATGAGGATTATATTGCCCAGAAGCATTATCGTTATGCAGTATCTTTTGATAGGCATGGCTCTGTCGGCTGGACGGACAGCAGGATTCACGATTCAGATCCCGGTTATGATGACTGCCATATCATTGAGGTGTTGAGTGAAACGACATCAAAGGAAGTGCTAGCATATTACAGAAAAATCGGTGTGTCATATATTTTTGCAGGCAAAGATGACATCGATATAAATTTGGCACTGAATAAGCTTTACAGCATTTTTGAAATCAAAAAACTGCTTCTTGAGGGTGGAAGCATTATTAATGGTGCATTTCTTCGTGCAGGAGCAGTTGACAATATCAGTCAGGTCATCGCTCCGATTGTTGCAGATAAAGATGATAAGCCGTTATTTTTCGATTCATATTTGACAGAGTTCAGAATGCTTGAATGTAAGGATATGAAAGACGGTTCTGTCTGGATTTGGTATGCGAAATAGATAGAAGAGAATATACTCCAAAAATCGTCCATTGGTTTTAACTTTGATATATTCAATAGGACGAATGATAAAATTTATCAAGAGGCTGTAAAACTTGCTGAGGTAGATTGGTATGGATAAATTAAGAAAACTCTTGAAAGACTACCATCTTTTATACGATTCACAAGTATCCTGCTGATAATTATGATATAATTAAAAAGGCCAGGATATTAGTTGGTTTTCTTGATGGTATAATCACTATTTTAGGTGATTTTAAGTAAGTATAATAAAAAGGTCTCTACGAGATGGAGAAGTCATGATATAAATAGTTTCAACTGTTATTTTTGAACATGAATTTTCAAGATATCGACTGTTTATAAAGCTGAATTGAACTTCTTATTTTTACCCTTATCCATACCCTTACCGCAATGAAATTACCCTGAAAACAATGAAAATAACTCTATTTTATTTGAAATAAAACACTGTTTTTTGAAGATATTTCGATAAAATGATATTAAATGAAAAGATTTTTGGATTCTCATAACCCGAAGGTCGTTGGTTCAAATCCAGCCGCCGCAACCAACGTAAATACGCCCTTTGAAGCT
>CAMWXM010000055.1 GCA_947178195.1 uncultured Ruminococcus sp. | reverse complement strand
TAAAATACTTGAAAATGCCGTAACAGCGGCAATAGAGCTTGCCGAAAGCTGCACGTCCGACAACCGGTCAGACTGTCGTGATATTTATCATATTGTAAAATTCGTGAGGGCATCCGTCAGAGACTTCCCCAAAACTACCGATAAAACAACGGTTGACACACTTGATATGCACGCTGCAAGGCTGAGAAAAATTGCCGGCGGGAAAATTACCAGGCACGTTATCGTAAGCGACAGCGGAGAGATTTTTCCACTGTCGATCACCAATACATACGGTTCTCTCGCACACCTTATCAGGCGGAAACTGTTAAAGAAAGATATCAAAAATTTCCTGCGTCTTCACAAAATAGCAGAGCTTTTTATGCAACGGTTTTGTGAGTATTCGGATATGGCTGACGCCAATCATAGCCTCGAAAATTTGAATATGCAAGAATGCTTGTTCTATGCGTTTTTCTTGGTAGTTGGACGCTATATCGACTTGCTTGAGCAGGCGATGAAACGTGAGGAAATACCTTACGATGAAATAATCATATAAAAAACTTTAACCTCTGCACTATATTTTAGCGCAGAGGTTGTTTTTTCTCACCTACTTTAAAATATATTTTCTCATCTTACATTCGCCAACAGCCGATAATATATTCTTACTAACCATATCGGAAAGAATTCTTTTTGTTGTACTTTCGGCAAGATTTAATATATCTCTTGCCTCTGAATTGGAACTGTTATTATGCTCTCTCAAATATTCAAGCCCCCCTTTTTCATTATCCGTTAAACCACGTTTATCGGCTTCTCATATATTGGGACTTTAATTCTGAAAACATCGTCCTCAAACAAAAACGTTTCGCCACCCGAATAAATTTTTGCATACTTGTAAAGATTCCGCACACCGGAACCAAGTTCATCAACTCTGCCGATATTGGAAAAGAAATTGGCAATTGTCGATTTTGGGGGATACGGTATGAAAATTCTTGCTTCTTTCGCAGAAAGAACCAGTGTAAGAGAAATATACTGAAAGTTACTCAGCATATTGAAAAAATTTCTGATGCGAACGTCTAAAATTTAACCATAACGTCCCTCACCCTGTGATATTATATCCAAAGCTCTTCTATAAGCATTTCGCAGTCCTCTCAAAAACTAAGAATATTTTTATTATACTTTTCCTTTACATTTTCTAATTAAGTATTGACAAATTTCTACAAATAATATATAATAAGTATATAAAATTAAGATCTGCTCTAAATTTCTTTAACAAAAATTACTTTTGCTGTGAAGGGCGGTGTACATATGCCAATTAGACTGTGGCCTGCAGATTATGAAAGAAAAGATCATATTACAAGTACGGAAAAATATTTATTAAGAAATGCCTCAAGAACCTTCAATAATGGTCATTTTGTTATAGGTATTGACCCGCTTGGGTTGAGCACATCGGCAGTACATATGGGAATTTATATTGCGCCGAGTGAAGGACTTATAACCTTTTCTATATATACTGGCTCTATTGATTAGAATAATATTGATTTATATATAACAAGTATTAATTACATAGAACAACAAATCTATAATAGATTACTGGATTCAAAAATACTTATTATTAGAGATAAAGACAATAAATGCTTGAAATTTCCATATAAACATATTATTTTATTTCCTAATGAGAAAATAAGAAAAAACGAAGACGAAAGAGAAAAGTTCTCTAAGCTATTAAATTTCGCAACATTTGAATTTTTCAGACCGGTTACATCAGATGGAAAAGAGAAACTTATTACTCAATTAAAAATATTTGAAGGTATACGCAAGCCTTATGATCAGAATTTTACAACTATTACAGAACGAGAATGCCGTGCAATATTTGAGAGACTCGCACCGGAATATACAGTTGTAATGAATGAACTAGAAAAAATAAGTATAAAAAAGAGTGTAAGTCAGCTTCCATACGATAATTTTAAAATTTCTGGAAACGAGATAGAATATAAAACGTTCTTTTTAGATGAATATCAAGTTGCTCAAGTTAATGAAATAAGAAAGGGACACCGTGTAATTCTTGCCAATCCAGGTGCAGGGAAAAGTGTACTATTACTATCAAAAGCATTTAAATATGCTAGTATGTTTAAAGATTCAAAGATTTTACTTACATGTTATAATAACAATCTTGCAGATTCATACAAATTTAAAAGAGATTGTGCAGATTTTGGTGATAATAAAAATCTATTTATAATGACGTTCCACAAATTAGTCAAGAAGATTTATGAAGATTGTATGCATAAACACTGCATGTCCAGTTTTGCATCAGATGAAGAAATACAAAAATGTATTGATACAGTAAAAGGCGGTAAGCTTGAATTAAAATTCAAAGCTATTTTTATTGACGAAGTACAAATTTTTAATCCATTATATCTTGAACTCTGTTATCATCTGCTTGACAAAAACAACCCCGATCATATTTTCTTAATGGCAGGAGATCTTAATCAGGCTGTAAAAAAATCAAGCCGTAGAGGCGAAGCACCTTGGAAACAAATTAATGGTGTTGATCTTGATTTTACCGGACGTGTTCGTTATATTGAGAAAAACTATAGAAACAGTAAGGAGATTGCAGAGTATATTTCTAATATGCTTAAACGCATAAACAATAGACTATCGATGTTAAATCTTATAAATTCAATGGAGTATGAGTATAATTCATTCAAAATAGGCGAAAAGCCAACAACAGCTCTAAAAGTAAAAACGGGAATTAACCGTATGGAAATAAAAGCAGAACTTGAACTTGCTATTCATGAAATAATATCTAAATATGATGTAAGCTATTCAGATATTGCCATTATATTTCCGTATAAGCAGCATAAAGCTGTAAATTACAATTTCATTTACTGGGTTAAAAGGCTTTTAGACGATGCCGACATTCCCTACTCTATGATTATATCATCAGATAGAATTACAAATGAGAGAAAACGCTACAGTCAAACCACAGGAATTGTTTTATCAACAATTGATTCTTCATTGGGATTAGACTTCAAAGCTGTAATATTGGCTGGGTTGTATCCTTATAATTTTGTGTTTGGTGAAAATGGACATAAAAAAGCGATTGAAGCATGGGCTGATATAAAGAAAATGAACGATGACGATCAAACACAAGTTCAAAGTCATATGAGAGCAATATACACAGCTTGCTCAAGAGCAAGAGATATATTATACGTTTTAAGTGATATTAATCCTAATACGCCAATGGAAGAAATACTGAAAAAATAAGGAGATTATTATGGCTAACAATTATAATATTATAGCTGATCATATTGTTTCAAAATATATAAAAAGAATATCAGGTGAAGACATAGAAGAAACATTTGTCGATGATGCGCCTGATAAGCGTGTTATGGTTGGAAAGCTGGCCGAAAACAGAATTGATCCAAGCTTTGCTGGTGGCTATACTGAAAATAACAACACTCGATTTGAAAGTGTTCCGTCTATCACTATATCTTTCGTTATAAAAAAGAATCCAGCGGGAATAATAAATGTTATTCCTCGTGGGTTGATGTTTTACACAATTAAACCTGATTATGAAAAAACAGTGGATTATATTCTTCAAAAATATTCGGAAAAGGACAATGTTAAATATAATAGCATTCAAGAACTATGTGATTGTTATCCTGAGAAAAAATTTTATGCACCGCTTACATACAAAAAAGTCAATATAGAAGATGAAATAGGTGACGGAATTTCGATCAGGTTAGACAGTATAAAGAAAAATTCTTTTCATCTTGAGGATGAAATAAATGATAGATTACAACATCTTGGATTACGAATAACTAACGAAATATGTATAACGCAAAGCGATCGTATTACTTTCTTTGATCTTCTTGATGAGAAACGCTTTAAAACAGTTGTTGGTCAAAAGGATGAGCGAGCTATGCCCAGATGGAGAATGGACATATACTGTAATGTAATAAATGAAGGAGACAATTATCGATTCATAATGCAATTAGTTAATAAAACGCCTGTTAATGAAAAAAATAATGTAGGTTATTTGCCCCAATTTTTTAATTCGGGTATGAAAATCGTAGGAAACGATAGCATTGAATTTGTTGCTATAAAGTTGGATTACTTTAAAAACAGCTATAAAAACAGACCGTTAGTTTATGCGGTAACTGAAAATACATCTGCTGTATTTGATGAAAAAGAAAATACAATATATACTGATAATATTCCTAAATACTATCATATGAGATTAAAAACAAAAGATGATTATAATCAATATGTTATGTTTGATAAGCTGATATCAGATCCTATCAGTAATCTTTTGGTTATATATAATGGTATGATAGAAGACTATAAAAAATGTTATCATGAATATATGACTGCTTCATTTAACTCAGAGCTGGCAAAAAAAAGATTTAAAGAAGATCTTGATGAGTATGAACGCGAGATCAGTAGATTCAAAAAGGGAATTGAGCAAATAGAATATAAAGACTATGTTAAAAAGGCTTTTATATATATGAACAAGACATTTAAAACTCATCTTGATGGTGAGCAAAGGGAAATACAGGGATGGCGTTTGTTTCAGTTAGTGTTCATTGTTTCACTAATAAGTGAAATGATTCGCAGTGAATATATCAACGATAACACTATTTCAGAAGCTGATTTTGAAATTGCCAATTTATTATATTTCCCCACAGGCGGTGGAAAAACAGAGGCTTTTTTAGGAGCTTGTGTTTTTGATATGTTCTTTGACAGGTTACGCGGCAAAAATTATGGAATAACAGCCTTTTTAAAATATCCACTGCGTTTGCTTGCAGTTCAGCAGTTGGAGCGAGTATTAACTATAGTTATGAAAGCCGATCGTGTAAGGAATAATATTCCAGAATTACACAATACACAACCATTTGAAGTAGGCTTTTTTGTAGGAAAAAATAATACACCGAACAAAATCAATGCACACGAGATATTAAGTGATCGTGGGAATAAAAATCAGAGTAAAGATTTAATACTGGATAGCGACCAAGAGACATTAAATGAGTACTATCGGTTCATAGATACTTGCCCTTGCTGCGGACACAAAAACGTTAATGTACGATTTAATAAAGAAAACTGGAAACTTGAACATAACTGTGATAACCCAGAATGTGTTATTAATGTATTGCCATTACTTATTGTTGACAGTGAAATATATAGATATCTTCCATCAATTGTTGTCAGCACTATTGACAAGATGGCAATGCTTGGTACAACAAATGAATTTAAAATGCTCTTTGGTCAAGTGAAAAAATTGTGCCCCATTCACGGATTTAGTGCTACTTCCAGTTGCCTGTGTGATTCATGCAAAAATACACTTAAAAACGCTGTGCTATTAAAAGATCCTGTTCCGACTCTATTTATTCAGGATGAAATGCATCTTGTTAAAGAAAGTTTAGGAACATTTGATGCTCATTATGAATCTTTTATCAATTACTATGCTAAAGAATTAGTTCCGCAGCAGCAAAGAAAACAAATAAGATTTGTGAGTGCTACTGCAACTATTTCTATGTATAAAGAACATATTAGGAATCTTTATCATATGGACGGCAGAAAATTTCCATGTGATTATCCATCAACAAAAAGCGGAGAAGATTTCTATTCATATACAGATAACGATGATATTACAAGAATTCTGTTAGGTTACGCTCCGTATGGCCGTTCAATCACTGATGGGATGTGGGAGTCTGTTTATACTATGCGAATTGTTGTATACAGTTTGTTTATAAACAAAGAATCGAATTATAAGGAGGTTTGCAAAAATGGCTTTGTTGGCTCAATAGAAGATTACCTAAATATTCTATATGATTACTGGATAGAACTTGTATACAATAATCGTAAACAAGATGCCATGGAATTGGAGAATGCATTTCAAAACCAGGCTAACAACTATTTGGAAGCAAATGGTATTCCTAAATTTGAAATTGAGCAGATGACCAGCGACATTGATTTTCAAACAGTAAGAAAAACACTGTTTGATATACAATCAAATAGAAAAAAAATGGACAGCACAAACTTGATTTTAGCAACAAGTACCATTTCTCATGGTGTAGATGAAGA
The DNA here is from genome assembly GCA_947178195.1 of uncultured Ruminococcus sp. GTDB lineage: Bacteria > Bacillota > Clostridia > Oscillospirales > Ruminococcaceae > Porcipelethomonas. Next base: position 7,897 of record CAMWXM010000055.1, on the reverse strand, counting down.
TTCATTTAACTTGATGTATTTCTTCGGTATGCCAAATAATAATGCGGAATATATACAGGCATATTCACGTACCGGAAGAAAATATACGGGTATTGTTATAGATATAATACGTTTAATGCGTGTACGTGACAGATCATATTTGAAAAACTTTATCATATTCCATGAGAACAAAGATGATCTTGTTGAATCTGTTCCAATAAATAGGTGGGCTAAAAATGCCGTTTACAGCACCTTACCGGGATTGTTATCAGGAATATTAATGCAATATTATACAGTACAAACAAATATGGATAATCTATACCAAGCGGTGAAAGTAAAAAAGCTCCTCTCAGATGGATTAATACAGATTGATGATGTAGTTGAGAGATTGATAAAAGCTTACGGATGTAATGCTCAGGAAAAACTGTCAATTGCATATAGAGAAATAATTCAGGATGAGGTAAAAAATATTCTGTTAGGGATACAAAATGGTAACTTTTCAACTAATGATTTTATTTCCGGAGCAATTGCAAAATTTTCACACGAAAAGAAATCCCCAATGACAAGCTTAAGAGATACTGAAGAACAAATTGAGATTAAAATATAAGGTGATACTATGAAAAGAAGTAAAAACCAAGCTGTCTATAAATATTTGCCTGATATATGGGTTTCTGAAAGAGAAGACAGCTCCGGACGTGCAGTTTCAGCAAGAATAAGAAACTGGAACTATGTAAAAATGTCAGACATATATGAAAGCTTTATTCAAAATGAAATAAAGCGGCAAATAAAGCTTTTTGGCGATAGAAATGGTGATATTAGTTCTTTTGATATTTCATCTGAGTCAAATTCTTTTTTAGTAGTTGAAACTGCATGTAATGACGGAATACCTGATATCATTGGGGAAATATCCCCACTGGTATTTTATTGCAGTTCTTGTGGAGATGCTTTTGAATTAAAGAATCCTAATGCTGTGGATAAATATACTTGGAGATGTAAAAATCCGGACTGCGGTAAATCGACAGTAAAGCAGCTTCAAATGATTTATACTTGTGAATGTGGCTATGCTCAACCTATTAAAATTCCTTACATTACAGGTGTTAAGAATTTTAAGTATAGACCAAATGATACTCAATATAAAATGTTCTATCGCAGTGGTAATACGGAAAAGCCGGTAGAATTTGTACAAATGTGTCCCAACTGTAACAGCAGACTAGTACCTGATAATGCAAATTCAGGGCGAAATTATAAACCATTCACTCTTAGAGTTATTAATTTGGTGGATCATAAAAACGGCCAGTTTTACGAGAAGGGAGTAGAGGCTCAGAAAACAATTGTTGCAAGATGGTTTGGAAAAATATCTGCGGAAGACTATGAAAACATATTAAACAATATAGAACTTGCTTTTAGTGATGTGTTTCGTAATGATTCTCGGCGTGAAGATGCAGAGCAAAAGGTTCGTTCGTTGATACAAATAGGGCTGATATCCGAGAGCAACTTTAATACTGCAGTTAATAAAATGCTTGAAACTTCACAAAATAACAGAAGCATTGAAAAATATGTTAATTTGTGTGATGAGTTGTTCTCTAAAAAGAAATCAGAGGGCACTATGGTTTATAATGATTGGTTAAACAACTTTTCATTTAAACTTATGCAGTATTACACTTTAAGGTATGCGAAGCGTGTAATCACTCTTGAAGATTCAATAAATAGACAACTTGAAATGGAGTTTATTGATTTTGCGGACGAAATATATACATTAAATGATAAACTCGGCATTACAAATATGCAGGTGTCATGTGATATTCAGATAATAAATTGTACATATGGATATTCAAGAAAAGTCGCAGATCCTAAAAATGCGACAAATAAGAACGGCCGTTTAAAATTAAATGCCTATGATAAATCAAAGGACGGAACGGCCAATCTGGTATACGGCACTAAGCTAAACACTGAAGGAATATTATTTGAAATTAGTCAGAAAAAAATCATCATGTGGCTATATGAAAATAAAATTATCAGAGAAGAACAACTGCCTGATTTAGAGGATGATTTATCTGTAAAAAGATGGTTTGCGGAGTATATTCACAGTGACGTGATTTCTATGTTCGGTGATATTGATGATCAAGAGGAAATAACAAAACATGTATTTGCCTTGTTACATTCGATGTCTCACGCATTTATTAAAGCAGCAGGGGAATTAAGCGGTTTATCGGGTAATTCGCTAACCGAAATCATTATAGCTGAAACTGCAAGTATATTTATATATGCACAAACAAGCCAAGGAATTCCGCTTGGTGCTTTATCGGGAATGGCAGAATCGAATTATGCTTTTTTCTTGAAAAAAGTATATGATGAATCTCGCAATTGTATTTTTGATCCTATTTGTTCGGAGAGAGATAATACAGCATGCAGTGCTTGTCTTATAATACCGGAAATATCATGCAATCATTTCAATGCTGAACTTGGAAGAAAATATTTGTATTCTATAGATACAGAACATACTCCAACTATAGGATTTTGGGAGGTATAACATATGGCCAAAATGTGTCCGAAAAGCCTTGATGAATATATGCCAACTGATTCGGAAAGAGTAGTTTACTATGCTCTAAAAAACCAGTTACCCGATAACTATGAAGTGTTTTATTCTGTAAAGTGGACATCATACGAAGAGGGTATGCTAAAAAAATCAGAATCTGATTTTATTGTTGCTTGTCCTGAATACGGTTTTATATGTTTAGAAGTAAAAGGTGGAACTAAAATACATAAAGACGGTGATAATTGGAGCGTTGAAGATACCCTCCATGGTAAAAGAGAGTTAAGCATTTCACCCTATGACCAAGCAGAAAAAAGTATGTATTATTTTTTCAATACTTTTTCAAATAAATATAATTTTAAGTATAATGGAATTTTCGGTGCAGGAGCGGTCTTTCCATTCTATGCTATCGGAAAGGAACACAATCTTGATAACAGACATAGAGGATGTACTATTGATTCTAAGGATATGAATGACATTTATTCAAAAATTAAATCGATGTTTAAACTTTGGGGTGGTCAATCATATGGAAGAAATTATTATCCGATGAGTCAGCATAATGCTTTAATTGAACTTATACGTGAACGTATTGCTATATCTGCTGCTGCAGGTGCACTTGTGAAATATAAAGAGCAGCAATTAGAAACGATCAATAGAGTACAGGATAATTATGTGTATTTTTTGAATAATGTACGACAATTCTACATTCGTGGCGGTGCAGGAACAGGCAAAACATGGATCGCAATGAAATTAGCTCTTCAAGAAGCGCAAGATCCAAATAAAAAAGTTCTTTTTGTATGTGCATCTGAACATCTGTCCAATATGGTGAACTCCATAATTGGAAAAAAAGTTGAAGTTATGAATATTCGTTCTTTATTCAATAAAGCAGTAAATAACTTTGATAAGTATCAAGCACCGCTATATGAAGGGTTGTATGCTGACCTCAAAAGTGATGTTCCAAAATATGATTCCATTTTTATTGATGAAGCTCAGGATTTCTGCTTTGAATGGGCAAAACTAGTTAGAAAGCTTCTCTTAGATCCGTTCAATTCTAGAATGGGAGTATTTTACGATGATGTACAAGTACTACGAGATGATAGCTTTGGCGATGGATTTGAACTGAAAGAACTACCGTTTCTTCTACATGAAAATATCCGTAATACCGCAAATATTTACAATTGGACGGCTGAGAAAACTAATCTTGGAACTGATGTTATAGCGAATCCGGTGGAAGGACCGACTCCACGAACAGAATATATTAATGAACCGGGACAATTAACTATAACTCTTGAAACCCTTTTTAAACTATACTTGAGTGATGAGTATCTTCCCAATGAATCTATGACTATTTTGACTGATGATGTAAACTATTTATTGTCACAATATCACGATGGTATAGCTAAGTGGAAAATCGTAAACTCATCTCCTTCAGCACCAGACGAAATCAGTGTTTACTCAGTGGAAGAATTCAAGGGACTTGAAACAGATATGGCAATATATATTCATTCCAAAACAACATCTGATAATGAGAATTATATAGCTTATACCAGAGCTAAATATTATTTAATTGAACTTGTGAGGAATTATTAATGGCACAAATTACATCTTTTATACGTTGGGCAGGGGGCAAATCATGGCTTGTGCCCTATGTAAAGGAATTAATCGAAGGATTGGACTATAATAATTATTTTGAGCCTTTTATGGGCGGAGCTTCGATCTTTTTTTCAATGGAGCATCCGCATCAAAGCTATTTATCTGATATTAATCCAGAACTTGTAAACACATTTTGCGCAATTAAAGACGATCCGCAAGCAGTTATTTCATTTATTAAAGGTTACAGATCAGACGAAGAAAGCTATTATAAAATAAGAAGAAGCAATCCTAAAAATTATTTTGAAATTGCGGCAAGGTTTTTATATTTAAATGCAAATTCTTTTAATGGAATATATCGTGTCAACAGACAAGGACAGTATAATGTTCCCTATGGTAAAAAAGAAAAAAACGTGAATTGTGATCGATTAATAGAGATCAGTGAGAAATTGCAAAATGTAGACATTCAATGCCAGGACTTTTATAAAATACGAGATTTGATAAATAAAAGAGATTTGGTTTTTTTAGATCCGCCATATACTGTTTCAAAAAATAATAATCATTTCTTCATACAATACAATCAACATTTATTTTCGTTGGATGACCAGTACAGGTTAGCTGATTTAATAGAGTATATAATCTCTCAGAATGCTTGGTTCATTTTGACAAATGCCCACAATTCAGCTATCTTGGAAATATTTCAAAGCACTGGGCGTGTTATTGAAAAAGAAAGAAAGAGTTTAATAGGCGGCAAGAATGCATTTAGAGGAAATGTGCAGGAATATATTTTTACAAATATTCCGGAAAGGAATTGAAAGTTATGGCTAGAACTGATTGGAATATGATGGTTTCAGAGGGGGCTCTTGCAGCTGAAAGACGATCGAGAAAAAAAGCATTTGTAACTCAAAAAATCTTATCAGATGAATTACCGACTTATGTTGATCTAGGCTGGGAAAAGAGTAAAGAATATAAAAACATGAAATATGTTGATATTTCAAAAGAAAAGTCTGTCCAGGAAAAGTTTGAGGATCAGCTATGGACACTGTTTTGCAATATGGGTTTTACAGAACTTAATTCTAATAATTTTGAAATGTCATATGATTTCCATGATGATAATTTAAAAGAGAGAATAAGCATTATGGCAGTTGACGATGAAACAATTATCATTGTTGTTTGTCATGCGGCTGATTCAATCATAGAACACTGCTTTTGCAATGAAATTACCACATTTGAAAGTAAGATTTCCGGACTTAGAAAAGAAGCCTTAAAAAAGTATGCAGGCAGAAAAGTTAAATTTATTTGGGCTACTCATAATTATATTTCAAACAGAAAAGATCTAGCATTGCTGGATAAATACGGGATTGCATACTTCAGTGAATCTACTATAGAGTATTATAATGAGCTTGCTAAGCATCTTGGCTCGTGTTCAAGGTATCAATTATTGGGAAGTCTTTTTGCTAATCAGGAAATAAAGAATATGGATAACAGAATTCCGGCTATTCAAGGTAAAATGGGAGGATATACATATTATTCATTTTCAATTGAGCCTGAAAAGCTGCTTAAAATAGGATATGTTTTACACAGATCCGAAGCACATCAGAATATGATGCCTACATATCAAAGAATCATAAAGAAAAAACGTTTGCAGGATGTTCGCAGTTTCATAAATAATGGTGGATATTTTCCGAACTCAATAATAATCTGCATTGATACTAATGGCAAAGGACTTGTTTTTGATCAGTCTGCTACTAAATTGGATGGGACAATCTCAAAAATCGGGATTTTACATATTCCCAAAAGATACAGATCGGCATATATAATTGATGGTCAGCATCGGTTATATGGATATTCTGATTCTGAGTATGCCTGGACTAATAGTATCCCTGTAGTAGCTTTTGTAGATCTTGAACGAACGGAACAAATAAAAATATTTATGGATATTAACGAAAATCAAAAATCAGTTTCTAAATCATTGAGAGTTACTTTAAACGCAGATATGCTTTGGGATTCGTCTGACTTAAGCGAACAGAGGCAAGCTCTAAGATCAAAAATTGCTCAAATGCTTGGTGAAGAATCAACATCACCTCTTCATTCAAGAGTTGTAATCGGAGAAAGTGAGGTTACACCGGAGCGATGTATTACTGTTGAAGCTATCCAGTCTGCATTGAAGAAATGTCATTTTTTCGATACTTATGGCAAAAATAATATTTTACAAAAACCCGGAACATTTGATTGCGGTAACAATCAGGAAACTTGCGATATATTCTATCCTTTCATAGAAAAATGTCTTCTCTATATAAGGGATAAATCATTAAATGAATGGAACAAAGGTGATAAAGATACTGGAATGCTTACTATGAATCGTGGCATTCAAGCAGTAATACGTGTTATTGATGATATAGTTAATATGCTGGTCGACAGAGGAATAATATCGCCCAAAACTCAAGATATAGATGATATGTTCAGCTTAATAGAGTATTACCTCAAACCATTGACGGATTATTTGAACTCACTTACGCCTGAACACAGAAAAAATCTTAGAGGATATTTTGGCGGTGGAGCCGACACTAGATTCTGGCGAGCTTATCAAAAGTCGATTGCTGACTATAGGCCAGATTTTACACCTGTTGGACTGGAGGAATACTGGCAAAATGAAACAAAAGAATATAATGATGAGACACAGACAATGTTGAATGAGCTAGAGTCACGAGTAAAAATAATTGTATCGGGAAGACTAGAAGAATATTATGGCGAAAGCTGGCTTATCAAGGGATTGCCAAAGAATGTATATACTAAGGCAAAAAATGAAGCAGATGATGCTATTTACGAAAGTGTATCAAATGACGGTGATGAATTAAATGTTTCCATCTGGAATTATGTTTCTTTATCAGATTGTAAGCAAATCGTTATAAGCGGGAAAAACTGGTCTATGCTTTTTGAAGATACTTTTGTACGTCCGGAAGAAGAAAAGATTTCCGGTGGGAAAGAAGCTAAAACAGATTGGATAATACGTTTAAATACAATTGCAAATAAACTGCAAAATGACAAATATAGTGTTTCCTCTGATGAATATAGTTTTGTAAAAAGTGTGTACAAGTGGTTTATGGATATACTTATACAATAATTAACCTCATAAACACAGGGCTATAACAGCTATTTCTGCTAAAAAATGTTTTCATATTATCATTTTATCCAACAAAAACTCCGTCAGCCCTACATTCAGCACCCCGTTATCATCATACCACCGCTTGCGTATATCCTTGCGGACGATAATCTTCGGAAATGAGTCAGCTGTAAGTGAAAAAGGTCTCAGTTCCTGTTCGGTTTTAGAATCATCGGGAAGAGCGAAAGCAGACTGGATATAGGCTTTTTTACTCCCTTTGGAAGCAATAAAATCTATCTCCCGTGCAGTCTTAGAATAACTGCCGTTTACGTTCTTCTCATTGGAATACACTACTCCCACATCGACCGAAAAGCCACGAATAATAAGTTCATTGTATATGATGTTCTCCATTATGTGAGTCATTTCCTGCTGACGGAAAACGATACGGGCATTGCGCAGACCGATGTCTTCGCAGTAATACTTGTAGGGATACTCAAAATATTTACGTCCCTTGACATCATACCGCTTAGCTTCACTGAAAAGAAATGCATCCTCTAAATGGTCAATATACGCAGAGATAGTATTTTGTGAGATGTTTTCCCCTGTCCGGGAGTGCAGTGTGTCTGCTATCTTCTTAGGGTTAGTCAGCGAACCAACCGATGAACAAAGCAGGTCAATCAGCTGACCAAGCA
>CAMWXM010000054.1 GCA_947178195.1 uncultured Ruminococcus sp. | reverse complement strand
GAGCCGCTGTCCTTATTTTTTGTGCATTTTTTCAGAATGCTCATTTATAGTTATATAAAACAATTATCCATGTGAAAAATAAGTACAGAAATATACTATTAGCGTTGATTAGCGCTAAAGCTAAATTATAAAGTTTAAGCCTATTAATAAAACTGCTTTTAGTCACTTCTGATAAAATTTATTCATTGGCATATCTTGTCGAATAATGTATAATAAAAATAGAGCATACTTGAAAACGGTAGGTGGTCAATCCTACTCCCAGATGGGGAGTGATATATATGAATAACTTTGTAACATGGGATGAATTGATACAGTTAGGAATTTTTCTAACATCGTTTGCATCATCCGTATATGTAATTTTTCATAATAAAAGGAAATAACCGCCCTCAGCGACTAAACTAAGGCGGTTATTTTTAACCTAATTATTTGGGAGCGACCGCTTATCGGTATGCTCCTTTTTATTATTATACTATATTTAACGAATTATGTCAACCTACTTTTTTAAAAAATTTTTCTTCCTCTTCTACTTCACCCATATGATTTTTGAAGATACAAAAGCTGCTGTATGCATAATTACTCAATAAGAGCAAAAAAATTTATTTTGCCTTTACTTGCCGATAAATTTTTACTAATGTCTCAAAAAGTAGCTTAAATGCTGTCAGACGGAAATTTTTTTATATAAAACAATTATCCATGTGAAAAATAAATAAAAAAAGCTTGATTTTCCTTTGAAAAAGTTGTATAATTGTATAGGTAATACTGTACAAAGACCACCACAACCCCGTGCAGTTGACTGAACATAAATTTTATTTGAAAGGTTGTTTTACAAATGTTGATTTTAGTTGTAAATGCAGGAAGCTCATCACTGAAATATCAGCTTATTGATATGGAAGGCGAAAAAGTTCTTGCAAAAGGAAATTGCGACAGAATAGGTATTGACGGTCATATCTCACACAAGACCTCAGACGGCAGAAAGCTCGACCAGGACTGCAGTTTTCCTACCCATACCGAAGCTTTTGAAAAGCTGGTCGAAGCTCTTACCACAGGCGATGCGTCGGTCATAAAGGATATGTCCGAAATTTCAGCAGTTGGTCACAGAATCGTTCAGGGTGCTGAAATATTCTGCCAGACAACAATGGTGACGGACGAGGTCATCGACAAGATAGACGAGCTTGCAGAGCTTGCGCCTGTACATAACCATGCACACGCTCTTGCTTTAAGAGCATGCAAAAAGGTTTTCTCCGCAGATGTTCCTCAGGTAGCCGTTTTCGATACCGCTTTCCATCAGACAATGCCTCCGAAGGCTTATATGTACGGTATCCCTTATGAGGATTACGAAAAATATCACGTAAGAAAATACGGCTTCCACGGCACTTCTCACAGATTTGTATCCTCCGCTCTTGCAGAAGCAATGGGCAAAGACTTAAAGGATATAAAGGTGGTTTCCTGCCATCTCGGAAACGGTTCTTCCATTACTGCAATTGAAAACGGCAAATCTATTGATACCTCCATGGGATTTACTCCTCTCGACGGTATTATTATGGGTACACGAAGCGGCGCTATCGATGCCTCGGCAGTAACCTTCCTTGCAAAAAAGCTTGGTCTTAACGCTGATGAAATGAGCAATTATCTTAATAAAAAATGTGGATTTTTAGGCGTTTCAAATATTTCTTCTGATAACAGAGAAATTTACGAAGCTATTCATAACGGTGATGCAAAGGCTCAGCTTACAGCCGATATGCTCCGCTATGAGATCAAGAAATTTATCGGCTCTTATTCGGCAATCATGAACGGTCTTGATGCTGTTATCTTTACCGGCGGTATCGGTGAAAATTCATGGGAGGTACGTGAAGGCGTATGCACAAATATGGACTTCTTAGGAATCAAGATAGATACTGAACTTAATAAAACTGTAAAAGGAAGCCTTACGAAAATTTCAGTGCCGGATTCAAAGGTTGAAGTCTGGGTCATTCCTACAAACGAAGAGCTTCTTATCGCAAGAGATACATTGTCGCTGATTTCAAAATAAAAACATTTTACTTTAAGACATCATCGCATAAATACATTGCGGTGATGTCTTAAAAAATATGGAGATAAAAATGGAAGAAAAATATACAAAGCTTTTTAATATGGCTGTTAAAGCGTCGGAAAGCTCATATTCGCCCTATTCACAGTTCAGAGTTGGAGCAGCCTTACTCTGTAAAGACGGAACAATTTATACCGGCTGCAATATCGAAAATGCCGCTTATCCTCTCGGTGTCTGTGCGGAACGTACTGCCATATTCAAAGCAGTGTCAGAAGGAAAAAGAGATTTTGAAGCTATCGCCATTGCCGGAAGCGGCAGCGATGATTTCAGCAGTTCCTGTTATCCCTGTGGCGCCTGCAGACAGGTAATGAGCGAATTTGGCGAAAATGATTTTAAGATAGTGCTTTCGGATAATATCTTCACTTTAGAAGAACTTCTGCCCTATTCTTTTAAATTATAAAATATATAACGATTAATGAAAAAGCTCACCATAATTCAATATGGCGAGCTTTTTATTAGCCAAGAAACTTCTTAAGAACGGATATAAATACTTCCATATCCAGTGGTTTTGCAATATGTGCATTCATTCCACACTTAAACGCTGCTTCCTTGTCGTCTTCCAGAGCATTAGCGGTCATTGCGATAATAGGCAATTTCTTTACATCATTTCTTGAAAGCTGGCGTATAGTTTTAGTCGCTTCATACCCATTCATAATGGGCATCTGAACATCCATAAGGATTGCGTCATAATAATTTTCTTCAACCCTTTCCATAATTGCTACCGCATCGGTGCCATCCGGTGCCGTATCAATAACAAAGCCAGCCTCTTCCAGAATTACTTCTGCGATTTCACGATTCAGCTCGTTGTCCTCCACCAACAATATACGCTTTCCCGAGAAATCCGCCTTGGTCCATTCAGGAGCTGTTTCCTTCTTTTCTACCAGATTGTTCGCAGCAAGCAACACCGTTTTCAGATCAGACATAAACAACGGTTTTGCACAGAATGCAGTAACACCGGCTGTCTTTGCTTCTTCCTCAATATCCGACCAGTCATATGCCGTCAGAATTATAATTGGAATATTTTCACCAACTACATTGCGGATTTTTCTTGCTGTTTCCACTCCGCTGAGTCCGGGCATCTGCCAATCAATAATAAATGTATGATAAGCGTCTCCTTCAGCAAAGGCGGTTTTTGCACGATATGCCGCCTCTCTGCCGGAGGTCGTCCACTCAGAGCGCATACCAAGCTGTTTGAGCATTCTGCATGCACTATCGCAGGCATTTAAGTCATCGTCCACAACCAATGCCCTCAGATTTTCCAGCTCCTTAATCTGTTCCTCAGTATGTTCTGTATCCTGAAGTCTTAATTCAAGCTCTACCGTAAAGGTACTGCCCTTACCCTTCTCACTTTCCACATCTATTGTTCCGTTCATCATTTCAACGATATTTTTTGTGATAGCCATTCCAAGACCTGTTCCCTGAATACCGCTCCGGGTTACTGTCTGCTCACGTTCAAAGGGTTCAAAGATATGCTTTACAAATTCAGGTGACATTCCTATACCGTTATCCTTGATGATAAACTGATAAACACCATAGCCGTGACGGAATGTGCTTTTCTGAATGATCCTGAAAGAAAGTATTCCTTCAGCAGGAGTATACTTCACCGCATTGCTCAGCAAATTGATAAACACCTGATTCAGTTTAAGAGGATCGGCGATAATATTCTCGTTAATAACCTCAACGGTATCTATAAATAATTCAAGCTGTTTTGCTTTGACCTGAGGCTGGATAATATTTACTAGGTTATGAATGATTTCAGAAATATTGCATTCCTGTTCCTTGATTTGTATTTTTCCGCTTTCGATCCTGCTCATGTCAAGAATATCGTTAATAAGACTAAGCAAATGATTACTTGACGCCAACACCTTCTGAATACATTCCAGAACCTGATCTTTGTTGTCAATATGATTGACAGCAATTGTAGAAAAACCAATAATTGCATTCATAGGAGTACGTATATCGTGGGACATATTTGATAAAAATGTGGTTTTTGCCGCATTTGCATGCTGTGCCTGCATTAATGCGTCCTGAAGTGCCTGAGTCTGTTCTCTCTGCTGCTTTACCTGTTCTGTGATATCCTTTGAAATCACCATGACCATAATATCATCTGTGTTTTCATCTCTTGTCATAACAAATGACTGACGTACACACATTAGCTCTGTACCCAGGCCTTCGCTCCAATACTCTGCAACAACCTCTCTATCGCCATTTTCAAATCGTTCAAGCAAATACTTCGTATTGACAGTTGAAGAGTAGCTCTTTATAGATTCAGGCAATACATACTGCTTCCATTTTTCAAAATACTCTGAAACCTTACAGGGAGCTGTCATATTCACCTGTTTAAGGCAGAATACATTCTGTTCATTTATTTTAGCGATAATATCCTGTTCAATCAGATCTCGTGTCAGGTTAAATTCACAGGTACAGAAGGAGCTTGACATAATCGCCACCTGATACTGCCGTTCTTTGCGGTTTGCGAGGGATCTTTCAGCTTGAATATGTAAATCTTTTTCCTTCAGTTCCGTAATATTCTGACGGGTAAATAATACCTTTACAGTCTTACCGTCTTTTCGTTCAAGGCAGACAACGTTAACGTGTTCCCATTCCGAACGTCCGTTCCGAATCATATGAAGCTCATACCGAAGGTCGTTATGTTCCATCATTGCTGAAACAATGGAAGTACTACTCATAAATTCAACAAATTCCTGTCGTACGCTTTCCTCTGCATACTTGGTAAAATAGTCAATCAGATCCTGATATGGTCCATCGGCTGCAATAGTTCCGTCCAAAGGCTTAGTTCCTGCCAGATAATGATAAGAATTCTTCTCAAAATCGACCATAGCAAATCTTGTAAACAGCGTATTAACACCGCTTATAATGTATCCCAGCTCTTTGTTTTCATTTTCCAGCTGCTTCCGTTTGCGTCTCGCACGAACAATAATAACTACAATATAAACAGCGAATATGACAACAAGCATTATCTCAAGCTGGATTCCGGCAGCATTTCCTCTTCCAATCATAGTCTGAGTTATATTTTTCGGAAATGTCTGCACAAAAACAAAGTTATTGTTGGGTAGATGTGTAATACAGATATTGTCCGTTTTACTTGAATCGTCACATCCAAAGATTCCTGTCCCACCATTGTCGAAAACCTGCTGCACCTGAGCTACCGTATCCTTATCGATCATATCCGCTGACGTCAATACGTCTAAAATATGTCCTTCATAAGTCATATTGTTGGAACTTGCAATAATTTTGCCGTTCTGTAAACACAGAAACACCTGTGCTCCCTCTCCGAAATATGTAGCAGTAAGCATACGTTTCAAATATTCCTCAGCCAGAAATGCGCCTCTCAGCACGCCTATAACCTGACCGTTAAATTGAATGGGCGCATAAAAGCATGCCATTGTTTCATCAAAAAAGTAAGAGTCAAATATAATCTCAGTACCGCTGCCTCCGTTTATGCCGTCTTTGTAGAACGATCTTTCAGTTACATCAGTAATCCTTCCATCTGAAGCATGATCGATGCCTTTAGCATCTGTAAAATTAATAGCGTCAAAATAGGCATTTTCCTCCATTTTTTTCAGCATTTCCAACGTAACTACAGGCTCAGTCAGGCTTTCTCCAACAAAATAAGCATATGTATTAATTTGCCTTTGGGCGTTTCTCAGTTCTTCATCAATTTGCTCAACCTTTAATTTCGAAGCGTCCGCCGCATACTCTTTATTTTGTTCCTCTATACGACTGCTTGTCTGAACAGTGAATCTTAAGAACAAAAAAATTACAGCTATTAAAATCAGAAACGCAAAAGAGATTTCATGTGTAAAAATTTTCTTTTTCATATACGTTCTGTATGATATAAATTTAAATCATACGCTCCTTTCAAAAACATATTATAGACAGCATCACATAACAGCCGCTTTATTTATGATGATAAAAACTTTTTTTCTATCGGACTAAAAATCCTTGAAAATATCTTTTTCAAAGCTATTGCTAAAATTAATGTGGATATAATAGAAACTGCAAATACTCCAAAATGTTCATAATAGTACTTGCCTTTATTTCTCATCATCTTTCTTCTGTTTTTCTGCAAGAGCCTTAGCCTCTTCAACAAGCCTATCAAGCTTTTCCTTGATCTTTTCATCTCTTGTGAGATTATAGGCAATACTATAATAATACAGAGATTCCTGTGGATGAGCATTATGCTCTACGCAGTATTCCCCCAGAGAATAAGCCATATTTATAACCACCGGGTTAGGAACGTCCTTTATTTTATATTTAGAATATGCACTATCAATATCCTGTTTTTCAGGTGGGTCTATCTGTTTTCCTTTAAGCATAGCTATATGCTGCAATTCGCCGGTAACACGGTCGTTAGGCGCATAAAGCATGCTTGTATAATAAAAAGCTACTGCCGAGTCATAATCCTTTATTTCTACACAATAGTATCCCAGATCGCATAAGCATCTTGCTATCTCTTCAGGGGTAGAAGCCATAGGGAGGGTTTCCCTGATGGTATAAAGCTGTTTTGCAGGCTCGTGAAGCATTTTATATGTTTCAATAAGTTCAAATCTTGAACCTGTATTAACGGGATTGAATTTGATAGCCTTTTCCAATATTGGTATTGCTTCTCTGCCCCTACCCATTTCAACAAGAATATAGCCATAAGCTGTAAGATACATGCAAAAATCAAAAGGCGTTCTTCCAAATTCCTTTTCAGGCTTGAAGAGTTCTCTGAAAAGGTATTCGTCAAATCTGTTTCTGAAAGAATACTGATTCTGATTATCGGGATTCTCTAAAAATTTATCGGCTTTTTCCTCGATTTTTTTCATCAGTTCAACCGCTTCCTCAAGCTTACGTTCTTTAAAAAGCTCGTTTGCTTGATTGAAAACCTGATCCACACGCTTATCCCCGATAAACATAGTATCTTTAAGATACTGCTTTTTATCTTCCGGCAATATTTCAAATGAAAGCTCGCTCAATGCCTTTAATATTTCTTCCGCATTTTCATGATGACGATATTTTATAGCCTGTTGGTTGAGATAGGTTGCATCAGCCATAACCTCTCCGGTAAGATTATTCTTTATTTCTTCTATTATATTATTAACCATAATTCTACTCCATTCTTAAAATATCACACCGCATAAAATATTTAAACGGTTTAGTTTATTATACTATTCATTATACTATATTTTCAAAAAAAAAGCAATACCGTAATTCAAACGATATTGCCTTGATTTGTTAAATTTCATCTGAAGAATTTTTTATTCCTCATCTTTCTTTGACGTCACCGCACACAAAATAACCAACACAGCTCCCACTGCAAGCATAACCAGTTCCGTCACACACATTGTGTTCAACACTTTTGATATAAGACTTGTGATTGCCGTATAAATAGTCTCGTTTCTTATTATAAATCTTTCCGCCAAACCCGAAAATTTAACATAAAGAGTAGGCAGCAGCATGAGTGCGGAAGAACATATCAGCGACATTGATATCCAATAAAAAGCGTTTCTGATTTTTTTTCGTGAAATTCCGCATATAAGTATGATGCACAAAACGGAAAGCCCCATAAAAATATACATTATCGGGTCAATATAAATATAAATATCCGCCGCCTTGTCGATTATATTTTTTTTATACATAAAATCCAGCATATATACGTCGCAAAATTCATCAACTTCGCTTATAGCCGTATCAATAGTTTTCTTCAGCTGATTATTATAATCGTCGTTTATTTCAACATTGTTTTCATGTGCAAACTTATCAAAGTAATCGGAAATACTTCTTTCAAGATTTTCATAGCTTATAGGCTCCATCGGAACTTTATCAAAATTTGTAATAAGAGAAAGATTTTCTGAAATTTTAATATTAATAATAGTGGCTATATCCTCTTTGGTTATTGCCGACATGTAGACATCGGCAGGTATTCCCGAATACGCTTCGCTGCCATTGAAATATTTTTCTATTTCATTATAAGTCAGCTCAGCAATATTATTTTCATCAACATTTTCCATAAAGGTATCTTCACTAATGATATAATATTTTGCTATCATAGCTGCGGCAGTACCTATCAGAGAAAAAACAAGAAGGATAGATAGGATAAGATTCGGAACATATTTTTCTGTTATTTTCATTGATCCTATATCCTTTCATCAATTATAAAACTTCTTTTCAACAAGCTCACATATGACTGCAAGTCTGTCCTCAGTAGGTCCGAGAAGATTTCCATAGCAGGTGTAAAGTGTCAGGCGGTCGTCCTTAGTCGGCGAAATAAGGGAGTTATCCGTTTCCTTAAACAGCTTGCTCTCTGTCATTTTATATTTAAATTCACCGTAAGAAGTAGTCAGAACTATCTCATCTCCAGCCTTCACATCGCCAAGATTCAGAAAGAAGGTATTGCAGTGAGCGTCAAGAACAACATTACCCTTTTCACCGATAACCACCGAGCCTATATACTGACATACACCCTGCTGAAGTAACTCCTCGCTGCTTCCGAAAATAACCGGAGCTTCCAGGTCGATAGAATCTATTTTTAAGGTTGCATACTGCAAGCCAAAGGACGGATATACTATTTTATTTCCATCATCAAGCTGAGATTCTACTTCTTTTTCAGTGTATTTTATTTCACTGATTTTTCCATGCGACGAATCGGCTGAAAATACAACTTCCAAAGCTTTGGAGATTTTCTGTACCGGAACAGCTCCCGTGCCGACTATAATACCGCCGCATACCGCCAGCATAACAAAAGGTGTAGCAATCATAAGCTTCACGTTTTTTTTAGACATTTTTATTCCTCATTTTTCCTGAGTTTCAGCATAAGAGCCAGCGCTCCTGCGCATCCTGCGGCAGTAACCGCAACCGATACGGCCATAGCGCCGTTTACCTCATCAGTGCCGCTTACATTTTCAGCGTACCCTGTTCTGTCTATAAGCTTTCCTACAGGAGTTACCAGTTGTATGTTACCGTCCTTATCCTTTACTGTTATAATATAATTTTTATCGCCTTTCTTTTCAGCGGTAATATCAAGTCCAAGATCCTTGCCCGTTTCGATTATTTTATTAACTATGTTTATAACGTCCTCGTCCTTCATTTGGTCTACGATATCCACTAAAAATGAATCGTCCACTGGTTTGCCTGTCTTGTCGGCTTCGTCCTGAGCCTCACCCTTCATTTGTGCAACAGTCTTTCCGAAATACTGCATAGCTATTTCGTCCATATCATCTCCTGCACTTGAAAGCATTCCTATCATAGTATCATACTGAGAGGAAGTATAATGCGATGTATTCAGAAAATTCTGAAGGGTCTGAACATATTCCTCCAGAAATCCAGCACCTCTTGCCGCAGCAACGACATCATCAACTGTAGTTGCTGAAACGCTCATAGACATTGTACCAAGAAGTGCAGTTGCTGCAACAGCGGCTGCGATAGATTTAATTTTATTTTTCATGAGAAACCTCCATATTTTTCTAAAAATAATAACTCGTCGTACATATTTATCATTTATAAGTCATATATGTACTATTTAAACTTTAACATTTTATTTTGATTTTGTCAATAGCAAAACCGCATAAAAACAATGGGAATTCAGACACTTTTTAGTCAACTCAGCACAATTCACATATAATGCACCTTATTTACTCATTTAATGGTACCCCCTCCAAGCAGAATATCTCCGTTATAAAACACTGCTGCTTGTCCTTTTGCAGGCGCTCTCTGAGGATTTTTAAAAATCACCCTTACGTTTCCGCCGTCAAGCGGATAAATTTCAGCCTCCGCTTCCGTCTGACTGTATCTGGTTTTCGCAGTAACATTTAAAGGTGCGGAAAGCTGTTCTCCCGATATCCAGTTCAGATCATAAACCTCTATCTCATTTTTATAAAGATACTTTTCATCGCCGATGGTCACTGTATTTTTTAAAGCGTCCTTTTCTATTACATAAGCAGGCTTTCCAAGGGATATTCCCAGTCCCTTACGCTGACCCACAGTATAATGGATAACTCCTTTGTGGGTTCCGATTTTTTCTCCCGAAGTATTAAGAAAGTCTCCGCATTTCAGAACGGCGTCTGAATTTTTTGAAATAAATCCCGCATAATCGCCGTCTGGCACAAAGCATATATCCTGACTATCAGGCTTTTTTGAGTTTACAAGTCCTGACTTTTCCGCTATTTCCCTTACCTGAGATTTATTTAGTCCACCCAGAGGAAACAGCGTTTTTGAAAGCTGATATTGAGTAATGCCGTAAAGCACATAGGTCTGGTCTTTCGAGCGGTCGGCAGGTCTTACCAGCTGATATTTGCCGCTTTTTTCATCAAAAACACGCCTTACATAATGCCCCGTAGAAATATATTCAAATCCAAGCTCTTCCGCTCTTCTGAGCATTTTATCAAATTTAATATGCTTGTTGCATTCTATACAGGGGTTGGGAGTTTCTCCACGCAGATAGCTGTCAACAAAATACTCCATAACACTTTTGTGGAAATCCTCCTTGAAATTAAATACCAGATGATCGAATCCCAGCTTATAAGCCACATTTCTTGCGTCCTCAACATCAGAAAGAGAACAGCATGTACGAACGCTTTCATCAACTTCCTCACCGTCGAAAAGCTTTAATGTCACTCCCGTCACGTCATATCCTTCGTCCGAAAGAAGCTTTGCGGCAACCGAACTGTCTACCCCTCCGCTCATGCCAACCATTACCTTTGCCATTTTTTTATCCTCTCATAAATATATCTTCTATTTCGTTTATGTTTTTTACTGCTATATCTGAAATTTCACAAATTTTTTCCCATTCACCCTCCGCAATGGTATCATATATCCCAATCGTAAAAAAATCTGCCTTTTTTGCCGTTTCGATACAATGCAGCGAATCTTCTATTACTGCTGTTTCCGAAATGTCAAATCCCATTTTTTCAGCCGATCTGAGGAAAATTTCAGGATCATCCTTTCCCGAACCCACGTCCGAGCAGGTCAGTATAAAATCCAGCATATCATAAAGTCCCAGCCGCTTTAAAGCCGCTTCAGCAAGGCGATTGTATGTCGCCGTTGCAACGCACATTTTTATTCCGCCTTCGTGCAGCCTTTTTACCGTTTCATATACGCCATTTTTCAGCGGAATAGAATAAAAATATTTTTCCGAAACCATTTCCTCGATACGGTTTATTATGTATTCGCAGGAATGCTCAAGAGAAAATTCCCTTTTAAAATAATCTGCCGAATCATAAATAGTCATTTTCTTTACGGTATCCGACACGACCGGAGAATATACGCACCCGTTTTCCTCCAGAAAATCTCTGTCCACATTTTCCCATACGCTCATTGAATCTAAAAGCGTTCCGTCCAGATCGAAAATAATTCCCTTAAACCTCATCGTTTTCTTTAACCTCTTTTGTATTTTTGATCTCTTCATCTTTCATCTGTTCGACAGAAAATTTAGTTTTATAATCTAATCTTCCCTTGCCTATTTTTTCCTTGGAAAGAGCATAAATATCCGAAGCCGCAGCCTCTATCTCTGCAAAACGCTTTGCCTCGTCGCTTTCAGCCGCAAGCCTTGCCAGGGATGAGCCAAAAGGGATTTTTGAGTTTTCCTTAGCGGCTGAAAGTATATCCCTTCCACGCTCATTGACTGCCAGTACCCGTATATAAGGCGGCAGTATCTCAAGGTCGCTTTTTTTCACCCCTATCAGCATGTTTAAAAGTATACGCTTTATACGTGCCATAGTATAACGCTTGGTCTTTATTCCCTGCAAAATTTGTTCAATGCTTTCCATAGGCGCACACTCTAATATTCTGTTTTCAAGTCCCTGCCCCACATCAGGTACTTCTTTAAGCTCCTCCGCAGAAATAGTACGGAGCTTATAAATAAGAATACGCTCCAGATTTCTCATATCCGATTTTTTTCCCGAATCCAATGCGTTTTTGTATGCGTTATATACCTCGTCCGGAACAAGTCCGAAAAAATCCGTTTTTTCCTCCATACATTTTCTTATATAAGCGGCGCTTGCCGTATTGCTCAATACTTTCATAGAATCATGAGCAACGCTTTTTCTGTGTATGGTAAAGGGCTTTATATCCGCTCCGAAATATTTTATGGCTTTAAGATATTCAACTGCCAGAATATTATTGGGCGACGCAAGAATATCGGCTATCCTGTTACCCTTCTTTCTGCCGTGCTGAGATATTATCATACTGCTTATAGCGTTAGGATAGGACATTCCGTTTCTCAGTAGTTCTTCAAGTTCCGGCGACTGCTGACATTCCCAGGCAATTTCCGCCGCCTGTTCTATTTCCGCCACCGAGCCTACCTCGCTGCCGAAGGAAAGCTCTTCCACACAGCCCAGAGCGTCCAGCAAATATATTGCTCCTCTTGCATAAAATTCAGCAGAAGCAAGGGAATAGACTACCGGTATTTCAATTACCAGATCAATGCCGTTTTTTACCGCTATCTGAGCACGCTCAAATTTATCCATTACGGCAATCTCGCCTCTCTGGACATAATTTCCGCTCATAGCTGCAACTATGTGGGTAGCGTTGTTTTCACGGGTTTTTTCAATATGATAAAGGTGTCCGTTATGCAAAGGATTGTATTCGCTTATTATACCTGTTATTTTCATTTTTTACCGACTTTCTTGTCTATATATTTAGGCTCTATTTTTGAATAAATTATTTTCTGTTCGCTGTAAAGTCCTTCATATCCAGAAAGCATATAAGCAATTCCGCATGTCAACAGATATATGGGGAGATTTTTTATTCCGAAAAGCTCTATGCACAAAAATACCGCCGTTACCGGACAATTTGTTACGCCGCAGAACAATCCCGATAATCCTATCGCCGCCCCCAGCGAGCAATCAAGTCCTAAAAGCGGCGCTAAAAAGCTGCCGAATGCCGAACCTACGAAAAATACCGGCAAAATTTCTCCGCCCTTATACCCTGCCCCGAGAGTCAGCGCAGTAAAAATAAGCTTTAGGATAAATTCCTCAAAACCGGCTCTTTTTTCAAAAGAACGTGCAATAACCTCCGAGCCTGCGCCGTTGTAATCAAAAGTACCGACAGCAAAGGTAAGTGCGGCAACCAAAGCTCCTCCCACCGCAATCCTTATATAAGGATTTCTTATAAAATATCTGTAAATTCTTGAAGAGTTTTTTATCACATAGCAAAAAATTATACTGAGTACGCCGCATAAAACGGCTATCAATGCGGCCTTTAAATAAACCTCAGCGTCTGCCTTGTCAAGTATTACATTCATTTTCGCTGCCCTTACTCCAAATGCAGAGGAAATTTTAATGCCGACGATTGACGATATTACCGATGGAACGATAGCAGAATAATGCATTATACCAACGCTTATTACTTCCATGGAAAAAAATGCTGCAGCCGCCGGAGTACCAAAAAGAGCCGAAAATCCTGCGCTCATTCCACACATGGTTATAAGCCTATGGTCATGGTCTTTGAGCCTGAGCCATATTCCGACCTGAGAGCCGATACTTCCGCCTATCTGGAGAGCCGCTCCCTCTCTGCCTGCTGAACCGCCGCCCAGATGGGTAAGAACTGAACCCACAAAAATACTAAGCGTATTTCTCCAGGTCATATTTTCGCCGTCTCTTACTGCAACAAGAACCATATTTGTACCCTTATCGGATCTGAACCTTAAAAGCCTGTAAAATCCGGCTATAGCAATACCGAATAAAGGAAGAAGTAGTATGATATACGGATATTCCTTTCTTATTTCGGCGCATTCAGTTAATGCAAAGTTAAAAGCCGCCGCAACAAGTCCCACTGCCGCTCCTATAACAAGGGCAATGATGATCCATTTAAAAAATATGACGACTGTGGTTTTACACCATTCTTTAGCTCCGTTAAAAATTTTGATTATATTATTTTTCATTTTTATTCACCATATTATATAATCC
>CAMWXM010000053.1 GCA_947178195.1 uncultured Ruminococcus sp. | reverse complement strand
TATTGACGTCTGCTACAAGAAGAGAGTGTTTAAGCTCAAGTCCCATAACCGCTCTTTTCATAGCAAGCATTGCCGCATTAAGAATATTTATTTCCTCTATCTCTGCGATAGTTGCTCTTGCTATACAGTAATCCAGCGATTTATCTATTATCTCATCATAAAGCCGCTCACGCTTTTTTTCCGAAAGCTTTTTGCTGTCGTCGAGCTCTTCTATAGGCTTAGCCGGGTCGAGTATCACTGCCGCCGCATAAACATCTCCGGCAAGAGGCCCTCTTCCTGCTTCATCAACGCCACAGAAAATGCCTGCACTGTTTCTGACAGCCTCGTCGTATTCTAAAAGCCGGCTCATTCTGATCCCTCTTCCCTATCCGGCATTTCGAGGGTGATATTTCCCAGCTTGCCGCTTCTGAATTCGTCAAGAACAGTTATTGCCGCCCTTTCAGTATTGACTTCTCCGCCTGAGATGAGCATACCTCTTTTTCTGCCCACATTTTCAAGCAGCTCAAAACCGCTACCCACAGGTTCGGTTTTATAGCGTTCAATAATCGACTGAGGATAATTCAAAGCTAAATACTCAAGTAAAAATGACGCCAGCGCTTCAACATCTACCACATCGTCCTTCACAGCTCCGGTAAAGGCAAGTCTTCTTGCGACCTCCTGATCCTCGAATTTAGGCCACAATACCCCCGGCATATCCAGCATTTCGACCTTATCTCCCAGCTTTACCCATTGCTTTGTACGGGTAACTCCCGGTCTGTCCTCAACCTTTGCTTTTTTTGACTTTGCCATACGGTTGATGAAAGTAGATTTTCCTGCATTGGGAATACCCACTATCATAAGCCGCAGCGGTGCTCCTTCTATGCCCTTTTCACGGCGTTTTTCCATAAGTTCTTTAAGAAGCTGATTTTTAACCGCCGGAAGAAAATTTTTTATTCCATCGCCGTTTTTGCAGCTACATTTAATAACGGTAAAGCCTTTTGACTTATAATAGCCTATCCATTTTTCAGTAGCGTTATTATCCGCCATATCAGCCTTGTTTAAAATAAGCATTCTCGGTTTATTTTTAACAAGCCTGTCCATTTCCGGATTCCTGCTTGAGGAAGGTATCCTTGCGTCAAGAATTTCAACGACCCCGTCCACCAGAGAAAGATTAGCCTGTATCATTCTTCGAGTTTTGGTCATATGTCCAGGAAACCACTGAATATCCTTCATTTCTGCCATAGACTTCCTCCTCTGTTTTTATTCCACCGTACCGAAGCTTCCGAAAGGATAAACTCTCATGATGACCTTTCCGATAATCTCGTTCTCGGGAATAAGACCTACGTCTTCATGACGGCTGTCCTTTGAAACATTACGGTTATCCCCCAGTACGAAGGCATATCCCTCCGGTATAGTCAAAGGATATTCAAAAGCTCCCGCATCACGGGTAGTCGGTTCGCTTATATAATTTTCTTCAAGAACTTCGTCATTAACGGAAACAGTTCCATTTTCAAAATCAATATCTACTTTATCGCCGCCCAAAGCTATAACTCTTTTTACGATCTTACAGTCAAGTCCGCCTTTTTCAGTGACCTTCCCATTTTCATCTAAAAGAGCGGAGGTCTTATTATCAATGATAACAATATCCCCCTTTGACGGCTTATAGAATGCGTCAAGTACAAACAGCTGGTCGTTTTCATTAAGGGTAGGCTGCATAGATTCTCCCGATACCCCGGAAAAATTAAAAATCTGGGTAAATATTGCAAATACGGCAAATATTATGCATACTGCGTTCTGAAACAGAGCTGCCGCTTCCCATATAAAATCCTGATTTTTCGCAGGAGCTTCATAGTCGTCGTCATAATCATATCCATAGTCCCCATCATCATCGGGAGTGAAAATATTCACCTTTTCGTCTGAATTTTCATCTGCCTTATCCTCCTGATCATCAGTCTGATTCTGAGCAGTTTCCTGTGCCCTTATGGCATTTTCAAGTTCGGTTTTCTTCTTTATTGCTTCCTTTGCAGCCGCCGCTTTTTCCCTTTTTATTCTGTTGATCTTTTCCAGCGCTGCATATTTATCCTGCAGTTCTCCAGGCTGATCCGTTTTTTCAATGCGGTCCGGCTTTGCCGATTCCGGCTGTGGCTTCGGCTGGATTTGCGGCTGTACCTGCGACTGAATTTGCGGCTTAGGTTCAGGCTGTATCGGAGCTTGAGGCTCAGGCTGATTTTCACGATTTATACTCGTTTCCGGCGGTTTATCCGGACGTCTTACAGCCGGTCTTTTCGGACGTTTCTGTGCTTCTATTTCAGCCATCAGTGCAGCTTGTGCTTCTGCGCTTGAAAAGACCTGAGTCCGCTGTACATATTCCTTTCTCACCGGTTTTGCAGGCTTATTCCTGATTTCTCCCGGTTTATATGGATTCCGTGCGGTTTCCTCCAGAATACGTTCAAGTATCTCCTCACGGCTTTCCTTTGTTGTCTTATTATTTTCCAAATTTTTACACCCCTAAAACTTAATCCAGAAGCTTCATTTTATCAAATGGATAGAAACGGAATATCGCTTCTCCCAGAACGTCTTCTTCCTTTACAAAACCTACATGATTATCACGGCTGTCGGTAGAATTATTACGGTTATCTCCCATTACGAAAATATATCCTTCAGGAACTGTTACAGGATAATCAAAGGCGTGATTATCACTGGTAGTATAGTCGGCAATATAATCCTCTTCAAGAATTTTTCCGTCAACAGCAACGGTACCGTTATCTGAATCTATATCTATAGTCTGACCGCCTACGGCAATCACTCTTTTGATAATTCTTTTATCAAGACTATCTCCCTCCACAATATTGGTCGTACCCGGTTCATAGGTATAGGAAACATGATTATTTACGACCACAATATCCCCCTGCTTGGGAGTATAAAACAGCATATTCATAATAAGCTTATCCTTGTCTACAAGGGTAGGATTCATAGAACGACCCTGAACGGTAACAGGTCTTGCAACAAAGGTAAATATCAGCAGTACAAAAAATATAGAAATTATAACCGATTCAAGTATTTCCATACAGTCGTCAAAAAAGCTTTTTTCCTTTTTTTTATCATTATCATTTTCGGCAGTCTGTTCATTTTTTTCATCAGCTTCAGTATTTTCCGCTGACTGAACGATTGTATTTTCATCAGATTCCTGATTGTTTTCAGGGTTATTATGTTCATTCATAATTTTTGCCTCGATTCATAAATTAATAACAAAAAAGGGACATAAACGTCCCTCCCGAAGGCATAATGCCTTCCGACAGTTATCTGTCGGAGAGCGCCTTACTTGATAAGTTCCTTTACCTTAGCAGCCTTACCAACTCTGTCACGGAGGTAATAGAGCTTAGCTCTGCGAACCTTACCGTATCTTACAATATCGACCTTTTCTACAACAGGCGAATGCAGTGGGAATACTCTTTCGATTCCGCAGCCGTGAGCCACACGTCTTACTGTAAATGTTTCATTGATACCGCCGTGTTTTTTAGCAATAACAGTACCCTCAAAAACCTGGATACGGCTCTTGTCGCCTTCCTTGATCTTAACGTGTACCTTTACGGTATCGCCCACACTGAATTCAGGCGTTTCAGCCTTCATGCTTGATTTGCTGATAATTTCTAATGCATTCATTCTTTTTTCCTCCTGATTTCCGGCATTCTTACCGCCGATTTCCATGATCGTTCTGCGGCAGCGGACTGCCCTGTTTAATGTCATTTTAATGGCATAAACTCTCGCAGACGTTTATCTGCGGATTTAAATGCTTTGATATTATACCATATTTTCAAAAAAATTGCAATACTTTTTTTGATTTTTTTATTTTTATCTTAAAATTATTGCAATTCAAGAAATTTATGGTATAATTATTGCAGTTAAAGGAAGGCAGTTAATACAGGTGTCGCATTAAATAATATTTTTTAGCGATGCCCTTATGTAAAATCTGACAATAAGCTTTAAAATAGGCGCTTTTGTTGACTTTTTATTTAAATTATGATAAAATAATTTCAAGACAGCACCGTGCAAAGCCTTCAGGCAGTTTAATGCCGAAGATGCACTTTGTTCGGTATTTCCTTATTTTTTTGAAAACCGGAGGTTTCATGATGAAAAAAACAAAAGCCTTATTAAGCGGTTTACTCTCAGCCGTATTCATAACAAGTGCCTGCACAGCAGCTCTGCCATATTCTGAAATTTCAGCCGCAAGCGGACTTTCAATAGATTACGGCGATTCGACAAATGTTTCTGAAAGTCATTTTTATTTTTCTGATGAAAATGAATTTTTTACAGACAATATAACAGTATATTATGATGATACCGATGTTACTTCTCAGACGAAATTTTATTTCAACACTTCGCCGGCTTCGACCTACGATGGAAAAAATACTGACTATACCGTCCCCTTTATTGCAGAATATAACGACAAGTATATCAACGGTCAGATAGATGTAAAAATTGGTCTGAGAGGAGACGCCAACTGCGACCATAAAATAACTGCAAACGATCTTGTTCTTATAGAAAACGAGCTTCTCCAGAAATATCAGACAAGCAAATCGGCTCTTACAGCTAATAACGGACTGGGGATCTTTCTCGCCAATTCAGACGGCATTCAGAATAGCGAAAGTATTAAACCCTTCGGCACAAACGATCTTAATATTGCAGACGCCCTTTTTCTGAGCAGATATCTGAAAAACACCAAAAAAAGCCTATATGAAAATATACTTCAATGTTATGCAATAAGACCTGAAAAAGGCGAGCTTTCCGTATCGAAAGAAAATTGTACCGCCGGCGACATCGTCACCCTTTACATATCCCAGAAAAGTGGCAGTAGTCTTGGCGCATTTGAATTTACATGCCGTTGGAATACAAATCTGAAATTTGTAAATGCTTATGCTATTGACAATAATACTACCGTTTTCTCTTCAATGAAGGACGGCAGTCTTAAAATATGGGGCTTCGGTGCGGACAACATGATAAAAGACGGAAATATCATAGCTCTTCAGCTTAAAGTCCCTCAGGATGCCAAAATCAAAACTACCTATGATGTTTATGTTCAGAGTGTTGAATATTTCGGCTCAGGTATAAATATAGCCAATAAAGTCGCTGTGACCGACGGCGGAATAACAGTCACTGCTGAAAATCCCGAACCTGATATGGATATTATCCCGGAATATCCCAACTTTAATTATAAATATGGGATAAAAGCCTGGGACGCTGCTGTTGACGCAGGAACAACATCTGTCGATATCCCTGTAATGCTTCTTGGCGGATTAGAAGCAAAAGAACTCAAACTTATTGTTCAGTGTGACGCACCGCTTTCAGTGGAAACGTTAAATAATGCGATTATTAAATCTTCTCTGTCAGATGGAAGCATCACTGGAATTTACAGCAGCCAGAATCCTCTGAATGTTGATTTTGAAACTTTAAATGTCAGCATAGCAGCAGATGCAAAACCAGGCAAATATCCTATAAATATTTCTGTAGAGGACGTTGAAAATGCCACAAATGAAACCATACCCTTATCCGTTTACAGCGGCTCGATAACAATAAAAGAAAAGTATCAGCCAAAGGTGATCGGAGACGCAAATGACGACGGAAAACTTAACATAAGAGATGCAGCTTTTATTGCTATAATGTGCGCCTCAGGAACAAGAGACAAAATACCGTCATGGGCAGATTTCAACGGCGACGGACAACTTAATATAAGAGACGCTGCCGCCATTGCTATAGCTATGGCAAGACGTTAAATAATATAACAGAATACAAGGTGACTTCCATATGGTTTCAGACAAAAAATTCCAGATACTTTTTATCATTTTAACAGTTATTTCGCTTTGCTCATGTAGCGTAAAGGAACATCACACTCACTCTGAAATAATTCTTATTAATGATTCAGCTGAGAAAGCTTCCTCAATAACTTCCTCTGTTAAATCAGCTGAAACAACTATTGAAACAACTGAAACAGCTCTCGAAGAAACTATCAAAACCACTCCTGCCGTTTCCTCAGTTCACAATAATGTATATTATACCAGAACAGGAAAGCATTATCACTATCTCGACAAATGTGGAATCGGTACATATTATGAATGTACTCTCGATGAAGCAAAGCAAAATGG
This sequence comes from uncultured Ruminococcus sp., assembly GCA_947178195.1. Taxonomy (GTDB): domain Bacteria; phylum Bacillota; class Clostridia; order Oscillospirales; family Ruminococcaceae; genus Porcipelethomonas. The sequence continues at coordinate 7,924 of CAMWXM010000053.1, read as the reverse complement.
ACTTACACCTTGTAAAAAATGCGTAAAATAAATAAAAGCCATGCAGCAAAATGCATGGCTCTTTTTATTAAGGATACCCTCTAATCTTCTTTTATATTAATGCTGACGCCGTTTACCTCGACATTTTCCTCAGCACGTATCACGATATATTTTTGTCCATTTATTATCTGTGTTTTAACAAGGTCAAGCCGTTCAGGATTAACCTTAATAGAAACATCGGGGGTTTTTATCTCAAATTTTTTCACATCCACAACATTTTTAGGATTTAGCTTTGCGTTTTTCCCGAAATTTTTATCATACTGCTCTTCAAATTCTGCCACTTTTTCCGCAGGCACATTACATTCCTCAAAAAATCTTTTTACTGTCGTTTTAGAAATAGTGACCGGAGGTTCGTCTTTTCTTGGTGAATATTCAGCTACCAGCTCGAATATCTGATTATGCACTGTCTGCATGACTTCAAAATCGCAATCCTCCGAAACGGTCTCTTCAATTATAGCGTTGAAAATTTCCTTTTGTGTATCAGCCGGCATGGGAACATCGGCATTAAAGATCATTCCCGTAAAATCATCAAAGCTTTCCGATGATTTTTTTATGTAGTAAAGCGCATTGTAAATATTAGCCTGGCGATCGTCGAATGCAGGAAACATGAACCCCAGCTCTGGATTACCTATGACCCAATCGGTTTTGATATTACGGAACTCTTTTTCATTAACGGCATAGCTCAGCGCAGGCTTTGTCTGAGTCACCGGACATACGGCGCAAAGAATATACGTAAAAATATTATCCGTATCTTCAAGCCTTACATTATCCTTTGCAAATGCCGGCACATCATATTTATCAAAGGCAAGCAAGATAAGATATTTTCCCTCTATATCCAGGGAACGGACGGCAGTTTCATAAAATTTTTCAGCCGCCTCGTCATTTTTAAGCTCGCTGTTTCTCAGCTCCATCAGCAGTCTGTGCTCGTCGCTGTCAACCACCTGCTGATTGGAAAACTCAATATCAATAAGATTTTTTCCTATCTGCCCCGAGAGAGTCTTTTTAATTATAGCAAGAATCTCCTCCGCTTCGTCCTTGGGAACAGTGCCTAAAAACTGACTGAAATCAGAAATTATCTGTTTGTTTTCATTTACATAACAGCCTCGCACTGTTGAAATATTTGATTTTTCTATATTTATTCTGCGGCGTATTTCTGCAATTTCTTTTTCTGTCATATAAGCGTTATCTCCTTAAATCTAATGCAATACCGCACAAAGACAGTCTGAAGGCTTTGTGCGGCGTTGTTTTAATTGCTTTTAAAACTTGTGACTTTCAAGAAGCGTCTTTATTTTTTCATGTGGGTCAATAACCGTACTGATAGAAACGTCATGGTTAATGGAAGCGATAAAATAAGAAATATACTTTGAAACGTCAACCTCATGGAACCACGGTCTTTTCAGCAATTCAGGAGAACGGTATGTAAGATTTGTACCGAATACGCCTGAAATATAACCCTCCTCATAAGCCTTGTCAAACTTTTCAAGTCCGTTTGTATAAAGGGCGTAAGTACCGTATGCGAAAAATCTCCTGGCATGCTTTGCCTTAAGAGCATAGGCAATATCCAGAACCGATTCTCCCGATGAAATAATATCATCAGCTACGAAAATATCCTTACCTTCAACGGTATTTCCCAGATATTCATGAGCCACAATAGGGTTACGTCCATCGACAATTCTTGAGTAATCACGTCTTTTATAGAACATGCCCATATCAACGCCCAGCACCGACGCATAATACATATTTCTGTTAAGAGCGCCCTCATCGGGACTTACCACCATAAATTCATCTTTATTTATTACAAGGTCGTCAACATTATTAAAAAGAGCTTTAAGCACCTGATAAGAAGGGATTACGTTGTCAAATCCCATAAGAGGGATCGCATTATGTACTCTCGGGTCGTGAGCATCAAAGGTAACAATATTTGAAACACCCATGCTCTGAAGCTCCTGAAGAGCGCATGCACAGTCGAGAGATTCACGATAGCTTCTCTTATGCTGTCTACCGCCGTAAAGAATAGGCATAATAACATTTATTCTGAAGGCCTTTCCCGAAATCGCCTGAATAATTCTTTTAAGATCCTGATAATGGTCATCAGGAGACATATAGTTTTCTCTGCCGAACATCTGATACGTACAACTGTAATTGCCCACATCCACAACAATAAAAATATCCTTGCCTCTTACTGTGGATTCGATAATACCCTTGCCGTCGCCGGAAGCAAATCTGGGACACTGATTTTTAATAAGAAATGTTTCAAAATCATATCCACCTTTTTTGGCCCAGCCCACAAGATACTCGTCAATTTTTCCTGCCAGCTCAGTAGCACCCTGAAGAGCTATAATACCCAAAGGCGCTACGCTTTTTTCGGAATTAAAAAGAACTTCGCTCGCTTTTACAATCATTTTAATTTTTCCTTCCCATTTTTATTTACAGAATTTATCTATATAATGCTCGATATCCTTGGCAATTATCTCTCTTGCAGCATCAGCATTTTCAATTTCATTAACTGCCGTGGTTTTGTTTTCAAGCTCTTTATATACCTTGAAGAAGTGTATCATTTCATCAAAAATGTGCTTAGGAAGCTCGTCGATATCCTTATATGAATTATAGGTCGGGTCGTCAAAAGGAATCGCAATTATCTTATCGTCGCTACGTCCGCTGTCTATCATTCTTATGACCCCTATTGGATAGCATCTTACCAGCGTACTTGGATAAAGAGTTTCAGAACAAAGCAGCAGAACGTCAAGAGGGTCTCCGTCGTCAGCATAGGTTCTCGGAATAAGACCGTAATTTGCAGGATAGTGAGTTGAGGTATAAAGTATCCTGTCAAGCTTTATAAAACCAGTTTCCTTGTCCAGCTCATATTTTATCTTGCTTCCTTTGGGAATTTCTATTACAGCCACAAAATCCTCAGGTCCGATCCTTTTCGGGCTTATATCGTGCCAAATATTCAATTTCTTCTCCGCCTTTCGGAAATATTAAACGCAAAGGTGCAAGCCGTGATTTGTACGGTATCGCCCTTACTTCTATAAGTATATCCGTTTCTTGACGATTTGTCAACGCCGTTTATAAATTTCGGAAAATTTTATAAAAAAAAGTCTGAAATAAAAATTCTTTTTTAATTTCTTTGAAAAATTATATTTGAAAAACCATTGAATATAATGGCTGAAAATGTTATAATTAAAATGTTATCGCACAAAACCCCTGATATTTTTGTGCAGTATCAACCTGAAAAATCTCCGGCGAAAGGAATTATTAATAAATGGATATAAATACTGTCGACCTGTCAACAGCGGTCAATATACTAAATAAAATACTCAACGAAGTAAATAAAGCCATTATCGGCAAAAATAATATAACCTCAAAGGTTTTAGCGGCAATAATTGCCGGTGGTCATATACTTATCGACGACATTCCGGGAGTTGGCAAAACTACTATGGCTCTCAGCTTTTCAAAGGCTCTGGATTTAGAATATAACCGCATGCAGTTTACTCCTGATGTACTGCCCACGGATATTCTGGGATTCTCGGTATACAATCAGTCAACCGGCAAATTTGAATATAAAAAAGGCGTTGCCGTATGTAATCTTTTTCTGGCGGACGAGATAAACCGTACCTCCAGCAAGACCCAATCCGCACTGCTTGAATTAATGGAAGAAAAACGCATAACAGCCGACGGCAAAAGCTGCCCTCTGCCGGAGCCGTATATCGTTATCGCAACGCAGAATCCAGTAGGCTCAATAGGAACACAGATGCTTCCCGAATCCCAGCTTGACAGATTCATGATAAAACTCAGCATGGGTTATCCTTCCACCGAAGCAGAAATAGATATTTTAAAAAATAAAACCGGCGGTCTGGTCAAAAACGTAAAGCGTATCGTAGGCGCAGGAGATATTATCCTGCTTCAGAAATTAGCGGCAAGTATTTATATTGACGACAGAATATATGATTATATGGTGCGCCTTTCAAACGCTACCAGAAAGCACCCTATGATAAAACTGGGACTGAGCCCAAGAGGTACTCTGAGTCTCTGCGCAATGTCGAAAGCCGCCGCACTTATGCACGGAAGAAGCTATGTTATTCCCGACGATGTGGGAGAGGTATTTGCCGATATTGCTGCTCACAGAATAGTAGCCGACGCCAAAGCAAAGCTCAGCAATCTGGATTCTGAACAGATCGTCGCTGAAATTTTAAAAAACGTACCTTTGCCAAAGGTCTGAATTAAGGAAGCAAAAAATGACAGCAAGAAAAATTATTTATTTTATTTTAATTATTATTTCGGTTATGTTTTACATACTTTTTTTAGAGGACCTTTCCTTTTATCTTTTGATTTTTATACTTGCTCTTCCGCTTTTTTTAGCGACAGTACTGATGATTGGAAAATTCAATATAAAATGTACCCTCAGCTCCGAATATAAAACCTCCTTAAAAAATAATAAGTGCAAATTTTTTCTTAATATCCGGAATAAAAGCATTTTCCCTTTTCCCATTTCAGTTATAATTATTGAATATTCAAACAAGCTTTCCGGTACGGCAAACAAAATGTATATTTCCGTTCCCATCCATCCCCATAAATCACAGACGGTAAGCTTTGCCCTATCCTCCGATTACTGCGGCGTTATGAATGTAAAAATAACTTCAATAAGACTTTACGATTATATTAAATTATTCTCGTGCAAGGTAAAGGTCATGAAGGAAACCGATATTTATGTTATACCCGAGGCCACTTCGGACATTCTGAAAAAAGAACGCAAGACCATTTATGCGGACGACAGCGAAAAATTTTCAAGAATAAAAAGCGGCGACGACCCTTCCGAAATATTTGAATTAAAAGACTATTCTCCCGGAGATAAATTAAGCCGTATCCACTGGAACCTCAGCTCAAAGCAAAACCAGCTTATAACCAAGCATTACAGCCAGTGCATAAGCTCTCCTGTAACCGTTATCCCCGATTTTGATTTTTACACTCCCCTTACCGAGCTTGACGGAGTACTGGAATTTTTTTACGGATTGTCATTTATTCTTTCCGAAAATGAAATAACTCACAAAATTCATCTGACCGGAATCTCAGAGGAAATCATCGTTTCCGATTATGATACTCTGAATAATTGTTATATCGACATTTTAAAGCGCCGGGAAAATATCGCTTTAAATAAAGAAGATATACTGTCAGCCTCAGAAGGCCAGTCCGAAATCTACATAATAACAAATAAAAAACGTGACGATTATCAGATACCCGAAAATATCATCTCGGGAGAAACATATTATATTTTTATAAGCGATGAATTTAAAAAAGCCGATTTTATGCAGGCTGATAATTTAAAAATCGCCCAGCTTCCCGTTTATGCGGTTGCTGAATATCTTGAACGAATACTATTGTAAAGGTCAATCATATGAAAAATAAAGCTGTGGATAATAATAATTATAACGGAATAAAAATAGTAAACAGTATAAATTTAAGCGTTCCCAGAACCAGAAAAGCCGTAAACATGATACCTCTTGTAATTATTGCGTTTTTCGGCATTTATGGTACGGTCTGCGCATTTTTTTCAATGTTTCAGACAAATGCGGACATAGCTACCATAAGATATTATACTATTTTGTTTACAACCGTATTTACGGTACTGTTCATGCTGCCGAAAAAATTCCACCTTGCCATTATTCCTATAGTTTGTATATACGGCTTTTTGCTGTATAAAAAATGGGCGGAATTTATTATCGGCTTTAAAATGCTGTTTAATCAGGTCTATTCCTGTATTTACCCCAACGCAGGAAGATATTTTAAGATCAAGTCATATAAAAACGATAATATGGAGCTCTTCCTGATTTTTGCAATATTTATGCTTGCAGCTCTTGTATGTTATATAGCCTATGTGCATTCGGATTTTCTGATATGCTTTCTTGTCACCTTCCCTATACTTGAAATAGGTCTTTATTTTGGAAAATCTCCCCATATTATTTACTCCTTTATGCTGATGATCTTTTGGATAAGCATGCTGGTGCTCAGCTGCTGCGGCTATTACCAGAAATTCACCAAAAACAAACTGGGATTTATAAGAAAAAACAATGCTTTTATCGCTAAGCCCGGAATAAGATTCCAGACTGCAGGTATTTCCGTTTCTATTATAGCTGCTGCATGTACCGTAATATTTATCCTTACTTTAATACTATCCTCTGTTACGAATTATAAGCGTCCCGAAAGTATTAATAACCTGCGCTCTGACCTAAAGCTTGCTGCAAGCGAATTTTCCTTTGAAAATTTCAGCGAAAGCCTTGAAAGATTTTCTGCAGTTCTCGGTATAGGAAAAACTAAGCTTTATTCTCATAAACTCGGCAATGTGGGAAAAATAAATTTCAATAACTCTACCGAGCTTACCGTTGAAACAGACGGAGAGTTTGACACGGATATTTACCTTAAAGGCTTTACAGGCTCGATTTATGCCGGCAATGAGTGGCTGACTCAGCCCGAAGAAGTATATAAACAAAACCGAATGTTATTCGACAATTTCCAGAAAAACAGCCTGTTTCCCCAGAATATGCTGACAAATTATTTTAACAACAGATACGCTTCTTTTCCTGCGACTATGCATATTACTTCCGACTATAAAAATGAAAAATATAATTATACTCCGTACATATCCGTTCCCACAAGAAAAGTAGACTATATTAACGATACTTTAATTGAATTTGAAGATAAAAACGATTACTCCTTCAAGGTGAATCGATACCAGATAAACTTCGATAATTTTAGCGATATAAACTCCGAAATTAATCGTGGAATAAATGAGTCTTTCAGCGATTACTCCGATTTTGTATACCAGAATTATCTTTCCGTTCCAGACACTGAGGAAATGCGGGAGGTATATGAGCAATTTACCGCCGATTATCCTATCCACCCTGATTACAGCACCCATCAGATGCTAAGCAATATAAAAAGCTTTTTAGCGCAAAACGCTGAATATACCCTGAATCCGGGAAGAACTCCCGGCTCGGAGGATTTTGTAAACTATTTCCTTCTGAAAAACCATAAGGGATTCTGCGTTCACTTTGCAACATCGGGTATAATACTTGCCAGAATGGCGGGAATCCCTGCAAGATATGCCGAAGGATATGTGCTCAGAGCAAGCGATTTCAATAGTGATAATTTAGACAACGGCATTTATACTGTCGATATAACCGATAATCGTGCCCACGCATGGGCGGAAATATATATCGAGGATTTAGGCTGGATACCAATAGAATTTACTCCTCCTTCTGCCGCTGCCCTTACCGATGAGCCTGAGGTCACAACAAGTACCTCCGTATCAAATACAGAAGCTACTACCCATACGACTGTCAGCGGAACAAAAAGCACTCATGAAAGCCGTAAAACCTCCGATTCAACCCCGTCAGTAAGCACCACCACTATACAAAACACCACTCATAAGCAAGCGTCAGGCAAAACCTCAGAGCCTATAAGTCTGAAATTCAAAATAACCCTCATATGTATTGCCACATTTATTTTAATACTGACATTTATCGTTTTAAAGCATTTACTGGCTGTAAAACACAAAAACAATATCTTTAATAACGGCACTCCGAAGGATAAAATTACCTTCGCATATGAATGTTCAATCCGGCTGATAGAATTTTCCGGTGTTGAAAGAAATAATATGCAGTATCTTGAATTTGCAGAATATGTCAAGGAACAGCTCCCAGAAATATTCAGCGATAACAGCTTCAGAGAGGTTACGGAAATTATGCTTAAAGCTCAGATGAGCGGCATAGAACCTGCTGAATCTGAGATCAATACCGCTGTTTCATTTTATAAAAAGCTTTTTGCTGAGATTTATAGGAAAAATAATATATCTGGCTCTTATACACATATGACGCTGCCGACGAATAGC
>CAMWXM010000052.1 GCA_947178195.1 uncultured Ruminococcus sp. | reverse complement strand
ACTTAATATAACATTAATTACATAAGAAATCAATAAGTTTGCATTATTTGGTCGTATTTTGACACTATATGGTCAATTATTGACATTTGAACTCATCCAACATTCTCTGGTACTCCTTTTCCTCGCAGTTGATGTAGTCTTTGGCGAACTGCTCCACTTCCTCGAGACTGCTTCTCATTAGTTCATAATCAACTGCAGATAATTATAATAAAACCAAGACTATAAAATAAAAAGCAACGTCTGCAATGAAATGCAGACGTTGTAGATAAAATATGCTCGTAAAAGTGCACTAAATCAGACCGTCAGAGATTTTCTGACAGCCTGATACAGATTCACCAATGCGAACATGATATAGCAGACTTCGATATCGTGTTTTACGATTGCCAAAAAGTTTATTTATAAAAATCAAATAAGGAGCAGGATTTATGAACTGCCCCCAAAAAGTCAGACAAAGTTATAAGCGAGACTGTCCGAAAACTAAAGTCGGACTATCAAATTGCACAAAAAATTAGTGTAAAAACGATTATAAAATCTTTGAAAGGTCTTAAATATAATTAGATATTTGTGCAAAATTCACAAGTAACAATGAGTTTTCGGACAGTCTGAAGCAAAAAATTGTACAAAACAACCAAGAAAAGTCTTGGTTACTTTTGTTATGCAACCTTGAACCTATATTCAATGAGGGACAAGCCATCAAGCTTAAGCTTGATGCGCTTGTTGTACCAATCAATATAAGTGTACAGTTGAGTAATGAAATGCTCAACAGACTCAAACTCCTGCAAGTAAAGAAATTCTGTTTTCAACAAGCTAAAGAAATTTTATGTACAGGCATTGTCAAGGCAATTACCTTTTCTCAACATACTATGGTGAATACCTTACTCATATTTTAATTGAAACTAATATTCATAAAAATAAGACAGGAGTAAAATGCTGCAAAATTGCAGCATTATTTTGAAACTACTTGCAATATTGCAGCAAATGTGTTATAATATTAATTGAGGTGATAGAAATGAATTCATTAGGCACTTACCTTCGGAATGTGCGTGAAGAAAATAATTTGAGTCTTAATGCCGTATATAATGTAACGGGTATAACAGATTCAAGACTTAGTAAACTTGAAAATAATAATTATGAAGAACCCTCACCTGTAATGCTCAAGAAATTAGCAAATTTATATCAACTTAGTATAGTCGATTTATTTATCAGAGCAGGGTATATGACCTACGATGATTTGAATATATGCCCACAGATTTTCCATGGCATTGATCAGCTTACCGATGAGGATATAAAACATATCCAAAATCAAATTGATTATATTATTTCAAAGCAACAGTGAAAGGAGTAACAGATATGATTTTTAGACTTGGAGAACTTTTCTGTGGACCTGGAGGAATAGCCTGGGGTGCTACTAATGCTAATATTGAAGACAAAAGTTATGTTATTAAACATCAATGGGCTAACGATTATGATAAAGATACATGTGATACATACAGACATAACATTTGTCCTAATGATCCTAAATCAGTTTACTGTGAAGATGTACGAAAGTTTGATATGTCAAAGTTAGTACAAATTGATGCATTGGCATTTGGTTTCCCCTGCAATGATTACAGCGTGGTTGGGGAACAAAAGGGAATGAATGGTGTATATGGACCGCTATATTCATATGGAATTAAAGCGCTTAACTTATTCGAACCTCAGTGGTTTTTGGCAGAAAATGTCGGCGGACTTCGCAATGCAAATGATGGAAAAGCTTTTGCAAAGATACTAGATGAACTAAAAAATGCAGGTTCACAGGGTTATACTATTACACCACACCTTTATAAATTTGAGGAATATGGTATCCCACAGGCCCGACACAGAATTATCATTATAGGGATAAGAAATGATATTGATGTTACTTATAGAGTTCCGTCACCTGCATCATATTCAGGAATTGATAACACATGTAGAAAAGCTATAGAAGAGCCGCCGATACCTAAGGATGCTCCAAACAATGAAAGAACAAATCAATCTGCAACTGTGGTTGAGCGTCTTAAACATATTCAGCCGGGACAAAATGCTTTTACAGCTAACCTGCCACCAGAGCTACAGCTCAATGTAAAAGGAGCTAAAATAAGTCAGATTTACAAACGGCTTGATCCCCAAAAACCAGCTTATACTGTTACCGGAAGTGGCGGAGGGGGCACACACATTTACCACTGGAGCGAACCACGAGCTCTAACCAACAGAGAAAGAGCACGGTTGCAGACTTTTGATGATACTTATGAGTTCATAGGCAGTAAAGAAAGTGTTCGAAAACAGATTGGAATGGCTGTACCCTGCAGAGGAGCTAAAATTATTTTCGAAGCCGTGCTGAAAAGCTTTGCAGGCATTTCCTATGATAGTATTGAACCTAATATAAACGAATAAGCAAAAACCCCAGGTTTTATACAAGGTCTGGGACTTCATGTTTATGTAAACACTATACAGAAAAATCCATATAGTATTGCTCATCATCAAGCTTATAGAAAGTAACATCTGTGCGGCCATAATTAAGCAAATTCTGCTTCCAAACATATTCTCCGTTAGCTAAACCAAGACGATTTCTGAAATATTCACCAAGTTGAGCATTGCTTAACGGCGTTGTTATTGCCTTGTTATTTTCTTGTTCAACACGAAGAATTAAATTATGACCATCATCGGTCACGACAGTAAAGTGTGTTTCTTCCAGTGGAAAGAAACCACTGCGGGCTATTTTAGCAGGCAATGGAATGTAGGCCTCATTTGGATTTCTTCTCTTTCTCTGACCCCAGTTTAGACCTGACTTCCTGCCTGTTTCACCGCCTCTCGCAAGAAGGGACAGTGTAACAGATGGTATGCCGGCCGATTCAACAGGGCTAATCGTCTTATTCTCGCGATCTAGTATGGTGTGAACTGGATAAAGTATTATGTATTCTTCAACCTCCGCATGATTACAGTATATACAGTCACTTTCAATGCGATTAAAATATTCCATAGCCTGTTCAGGATTACATCTAAAAATCACCTCTCTGCGATTACTGCTGAAAGCAGGCTGAGTAAAGTTGGCTGATCCAGAAAAAGCATACACTGGCTTGCCGTCTTTTGACCATATGTAAACTTTAGAGTGAACAGGTGAACCTTCAAAAACATATGAACAAGTAAATGAATTTACTCCAGCAGGCAATTCTTTTGTCATAAGTTCAACAAAGCCATTATGTATGGGAACACTCAAACCATCATACGGAACCATACCTACAATAAGATGGATATCAATAGACTTTTCTGTACTGCGCTTTATGTTTTTTATTAACCAAGATGCCATATTAGGAGTTGCATAGCCTGATATTATATATAGCTGGTTAACATCCTGCCCTAAAGGTTCGAAAAAAACTTTGTTTTTCAGTTCGTCATAGTACATTTTAAATCTCCTTAACAGAAGTAATCTGTATATATAGTTGTTCTAAAGCAGAATTACGAATAGATTTTTTTAGCTGACACTCCCACACAACCACAACATTCCAACCCAAATTTCTGAGCTTTTCATAATTTGCTTTATCCCTTCTGACATTTCCTGTGATCTTTTTATGCCAGTACTCAATATTGCTAGAAGGCCATACAAACCTAGAGCATTCATCATGCTTATGCCAAAAACATCCATTCACAAAAACAACTGTTTTATACTTTTTCAGAACAATATCAGGTGTTCCCGGCAGTTTCTTTACATTTTTTCTATACCTGAGACCTTTGGAAAATAAGTACTTCCTTACGATTTCTTCAGGTTTAGTATTGGTACTTCGAATTCTTGACATATTGTAGCTTCGTGTCTTTGCATCATGATTATCCATAGGTTATCCTCTTTAATGTATTCTGCAGTTCTTTAATTCTTCATTCCAGTTGCACACTATACTGTCGAGTTGTGATGAAATCTCCTTGAAAGGTATGTTAAGATCCAAAGTTGAAACTTTTATGATATTCCCGCTAAGCCTATACGTAAAATTAGGAGCAATATCTTCATTAGTCTTAGCATATAAAAGCATTCCATTCACTTTTCCGCTGTTCGTTGTATCTCGATTTTTAACATATGCAAATATCTGATAAAGATTATTTGAATGTATAGTTCTCTTTCCGAAATATGTCTGCATACTTTTTTCGTAATACTTAGCATCAATAATCAGTACCTTATCTTCATACTTAAGCGTTACATCAGAGCGCATTTCAGGAAGAAAATCTATGATATTATCATCTGTCTGCCATGGTATTTTGTTAGCTGATGGATTTAAGCATGGGTAATGGTGTTTATAATACTCAAGAATAAACTTTTCATAAAGATTATACATTTGTTTCTCATTAAGGAAGTTTGCAAATTTAATTTCAGCATTATCCTGGGACAACAATAAACCATTAATTATCAGATAACAAATGTTTAACAACATTTTGTATGAAACCGTATTGCGATTATAGACAAGAGAATTCCACCTGATTTCCCTTAGAGGAATACTGTCAACTCGCTGAAGAAAAAGAAGAGATTTTTTCAGAGATTGCCTTATGCTGATATCAACATCATTGGATTTAACCATTATTTCGGCTGTCGTTTTTAATATACGGTTAAAGTATGAATTTTCGGAAAACTCATCACATTCGCAGGACACTTTTTTCGAAGATAATGTTTTTTTCATCGTATCGACTATATTGATTTTTCCCCTTGGAGAATTCAGCATTTCGTTTTTTAGTATATATTCTCTGCCAAGTCCGTGTTTTATTTGATTTGCCAATCCCTTAGAAAGTATAGTTGCTAAAAGACTTTGTGCGTTGTCAAATTCCTCACTGCTCAGATATGCATAGCTGTCTTCTCGAAGCACTTGATATACATATGCAAGCATATAGTACACATTTTTTATCACTATCATTTTATTGCCCCACGCAGTTCGGTTTCCCATTCTTCAATTTTGGAGGGCTCATCAAACCAATATTCTTTAATAAGTGGTATAATTTCATACTCAACAATAATCTTAAGGTCAATCTCAGTCAAAGGTCTATTCATGCAGAAATAACTATGACCGATTTGGAATCCGCTGCCCAGTGCGTCATCAGAAACAATACTTTTATTAAGCTCTTTAACTGACTTGATTAGTTTAGCTGTTTTATCACACGAACTGTTCAAATTTTTTATAAACTTTTCGGAGTCGAAAGCTGGCAGCATTTCATAGAAAGCAAAACGTCTTCTGAGAGCATAATCTATCATAGCCAATCCTCTATCAGCTGTATTCATCATGCCAATAATATACATATTTTCAGGAATGCTGAATTCTTCATTTTTATATAAAATATTTATGGTTTCTTTTCTCTTGTCAGCCTCAATAAGCATCAGCAGTTCTCCGAATATCTTGCTTAGATTCCCTCTATTGATTTCATCAATAATGAAAAAGTATGGTCTACTGTCATTCTCTGCTCGTTTGCAAAATGAGTAAAACGGTCCGTCTGCTAAATAAAAGCCGCTTTCCATTGGCCTATATCCTGTTACAAAATCTTCATAGCTGTAACTCTGATGAAATTGAATCATTTTAATACAGTTATTGCATTTATTTCCGAGAATAGAATACGCAAGCCTCTTTGCAACAAAAGTCTTACCTACACCAGGAGCTCCTTGTAAAATAACATTCTTCTTATGTTCAAGAACAGCCCGCAAAATATCATATTCTTCAGGAGTAATAAATACATCCTTTAGAAAATCATCCTTAGTATATTCTTCAGCATTCTCTTTCGATGAGTCATAAGCATCGTCTTCAGAATATTTTACTTCGTTTGCAGCCTCTTTAATACTTTCGAACATAGATTCCTTATAATTTACTTTTACTGGTACAAGCTTAGTTGTGACACCCTTGATACGCTCCATCATATCAGTTTCAACAATACTATCAAGGTCCTTCTCAATACTAGGACTGAGTTCAAGCATTGCTCTCATTAGGGCAATGGCACTCTTTTCTGACATCTGAGATATAGCCTGATTAGGCTCCCATTTGATAATAGGAGCAATACCGATGATACCATAGGTATCTCCATATGGCACTAAATCTTCTCTTTTTATTGTTTTGTCAAGCAGAAGCTTCATATCTACTCTTATTTTAAAATTTTTCCCAGAATAGCCAATTGCATAGGGTTCTTTACTAATAATACCCATACCCGCCAATCCAGTATCCCAAGGTGGACGATCTCCTCCAAATACAATAAATACAAGTTGCCCTTTTTTTAAAGAATCCTGAAAAATATTTAGTCCGTCAAATTCAACATTTGACTCCCTGTTACTAATTGCCTGCACGGTCTTAGAATCTTTTGTTTTTATGCTGTAGAAAGGGTTTCCTTCTGTCATTGCTTCGTTTATAATTTTTTCAATTGCTTTGGCTAAATCATCCGGTGGAACATCTTTATACTTAACAAATATATCATTTAAAAATGTATTGTGTCTTTCTATCGACCCTTGATGCCAGCCTGCTCTCCCATTATCAAATCGTGTATCGTACACATCCTTATTATTCAGCAAAGTTTTAAATTTAAAGTTGTACTTTTCAGCAAGCAATTTCAAATTCTCACTATATGGTTTATATTTCTCATCCTCGTTTTTAAGTTGTGCATAATATAAGCAAACTAAAGCCATCTTTTCTTTATTAGAAAGTGTATTTATATCTATGCAATTCATAAAAGTAACTCCTCACTATCTGTAATCATCTGGAAATAAACTTCGATATGTTTCTCTAGTATATGGATTTGGGTAATTATCAAGATTTGGTGGATCATTTTCAAGTATGTAATTAATCATTAATTTCCAATCCCTTTCTAAATTATCAAATAAAATGCCAAAATTATCGGCCTGAAGTTTCACTTTACTTTTAATTTCTGGAAGTAGGGTACCTTTAGGCAAAGTTTTAACTTTTTTACAGCCTTCTTTCAGTCTTTGTATAGATATACCGCCAATTAAATCAACTTTTCCGCTAGGAGTATCGTTTTTTCTATCCCAAAATACAGAGACCATAACAAAAAAATGTGGTAAATCTTTATGCTTTTGACGAAAATTTAATTTATTCCATTCGATAAGCATCCATTTTCCGCCTTGACGTGTACCCTTGACATCAATTTTCCAATCATTAATTATTGTATCTTGACTATCCCATTGTCCTCTTGGATAATAATTAAAATCAAGTTCAATCTTGAGATTATAATCCCTAAGAACCATTTTGGCGAATGCTACCTCAGCAATCTTGCCAATTAAATTGTCTCTGGATATTTCTTCAGGAGAACGCGGATCTGTATCATACTGACCAAATTCAATTGATTGTTGATTCTCTGCACATTTACGTGAAAACATCTTGCACTGCTCAAGTTCGTCTTTTGTAAGTTCAATTGTCATATCAGCACCCCATAAATAATGTATATAATAATTATTATAACACATAATCTATGAATTTTCAATATACTGACAAATAAATTGGTAAAACTAATGATTTTTTTTGCATAAAGAGACAAATACTTTTCATCCTCAACTGATTGCTTAGATTATTAGGGAAATACTGATTAAATCCTACTTTTAAATTTTTGATAACGTATTTTCATGAGTTCATTTCGGTGATAAAACGTTTTTTGTGAATTAACCATGGATTCCTTAGAGATGTACTTTCATCAATAAAATTAATCACAATTAATATATGATTCCCATGCAAACCACTAATTAAGCTATAACAATGGCATGAAAAAACGCCTAAAATATTTATTTTAAGCGTTTCTTACTATGGAGCTATAAACTTGACTTGAACACACAACCTGCTTATTACGAGTGAGTTGCTCTACCTACTGAGCCACAGTAGCATATATTCAATTTTTACTTGTAAGGATTGTATCCATTGCTGTGTCACTTTATCGACAACCACCGATCTTCGGATTATGAGGGATTAACATTGAAAAAAACAGACTTCTCAGGTCTATGAGTACACATAAAAATATGACTATTTTACGTTGTTTCAGAAATTTTCCATTACTCGGCTTACACGCTGTGAGCAACTTTTTAGGGGTCAATTTTGGGGTAAAAAAATCGAAACCAATACATACTCTCAGATTTTTATTAATATTTATAGTTTACAATTGTTGCAAAAGTATAAGTAATTTTAGTCGATTAATTTTCTTCGTATAATTTTCACAACAGTCGGGTTATACTTTTTTCTAATTTCATTGAAGTCATTGGCTATTATTTCATTAATGGATTTTTTTATATATGTATATAATTTTATTTTGGATAAACACGAAAATCCGCCATTATTATTCATACCAGTTTCAAACATTGCTACATTATTACATCCGCCATTACAATAATCATATATCTGACATGTTTTACATTTATTTCTTCTTTCAACTGCATCTGACAAAACGTTATTAAATCCCTGAGAATCAAATGCTTCTCTTATATTATTGTACTGATGAACATTCCCATATAAGTATTTCGGATGAAAAAATCTGTTGCAATTAGTTATTGTTCCATCATATCTTATGCCTAACCACTTTCCTAAACAAGAATTTTGGTTACAAAACTTTTTATATCCCCAAAAAATGTGTTTAATTATTGAAATAAATGGATTTACATAAATATTACACTTTGTATCATGTAACCAATACTTATATAACTCTATCATTTTATCACTATAATATTCTACATTCATAGATAATTCATTGCTTATATTGCTACTGTCTGTTTTCACATAAGAATTCATTTTGTAACTAATTTTTTCTTTTTTAAAGAATTCATAGCTTTCAATTAAAGTATCAACATTTTTTCCTGATACAACCATTATATTTCCGCATATTCCGCCACTACTATTCAATAATCTTCTTCCAATTAGTATTTTATCAGAGTTCCCTCTTGTTATCTCATTATCTATACCGTCGTAAGAACTTCCTATACTAAACTTATTTTTTATTAAAAAATCCACCATATCTAAATTTAATAATGTTAAATTTGTTTGCATACCATTAGTTACATTACAACTATTTGTATTGTATTTTTTTTCATAATACAAAGCTTTTTCAAAAAAATCAATACCCATAATAAGAGGTTCACCACCATGCCATATAAAATGCACGTCTTTATAATTAGGGATGGCTATTTTCATAATATGTTTTAATGTATCGTCTGTCATTTTACAACGATCATTGAAATGAGCTTCATGATAACAGTATATGCAATTCATATTGCAAGCATCAGTAGGTATTATTAAAATATTAATTTTATCGTAATAATTAAACATATTTTTCTCCTAATGAATAGAGGTTTCAATAATTGAAACCTCACATTCTTATTACTCCCATTCTGCATCTGGTCTATCTACATCTACATCAACGTATATATCGCCATAATCATCGTCACAATGTTCACCATAATCAGTATGACAATCATAGTCATCATGTGAAGAAGTCATACTACCCTGAATACTATCCTGAGAAATATATTCTTCAAACAAATTGTTCATAATGTATCCCCCCTTCTACAATATTCTAACATATCATTTGTAAAAAATTATATGTTAATATCAGTTTTTCAAGTCTTACATTTATAAACTCATTGATATCTTTAAGATATATTCCAACGATACCCAATACAGCAATCACATCAAATTACCTTCATTGTTTAGCTATATTTATAATATCACACTTTTTCCAATTTGTCAAGACCTTTAGGCAATATTTTTACGCTCTTTGTGTTGTTGAACATAATTTCTAAGACTATTAAACTATAAGTGAGTACATCTTGTCATTTTGCACAGCAAAATCTAAGGAACTGCTGATTAATTCACTTTTTCAAATTATAGAATGCGTATTTACGCCACTTATTAGCTATAAATTACAAAAATGGTATTTATTCAGTAGTTCCCTAAGTATTTATGCTTTCATCACTATCAAAAAGAGTTTTTATAACAAAAAATGTGTTGCCAACCTGTGCAAGTTATCAAGAATGCTCATTTATAGTAAACAACATTAAAAATCAGACGTAAATATCATTTGTATATGTAGATACGACAATCAATTTGAGAAAAGTCAAAATATTTATATTGTTTACTATAGATATAAATATCAATAAAGGAGCAGTCAAAATGTATATCGACTGTGAAAGAATTTCATATATTACTGTACAACGAATTTATACTTTTCGCACGCAGAAAAATCTCAGCTAAGAGGCTCTTGCATTTGAATCTGAGATACACCCAGCCTATTTAGGACGTGTAGAACGTGGTGAAAAGTGTTCCACTATAGAAACTCTGTACAAAATTGCTAAAGGTTTAAAAATTCCCCTTCACGAACTTTTGCATGTTTACTTAGAAGTCAAACCGACCAACACAGAAGCAATGCACAGAATCCAGAATGCTATGCAATGTCTTTCAGATAAAGAAGCGGTTGAAATTGCTGACATTGTAGAAAAACTGATTGAATTCAAATATCATAAAACATAAAAAACCGGTATGTTCATTAAAGTACATACCAAATTTTTACAGTTAATTCATTCTCTTATCAACATATTCTTCAATTGATTCAACAGGTACTTTATATCTGTTTCCTTCTTTAAAACCTTTCAATTCACCCGTCTGAAGCAATTTATAAAATGTACTTCTCCCAATTTTCAGAATCTCCATAACATCCTCACGGGTCAGGATTTCTTTTTCAATTAATGTTTCTCTCATGATGAAACCCTCCTTATTTTCTGTTAATATATCTTTCAATTTCCTCTGCTTTTATAACTGTTTTTCTTGGGCTTACCTTTATAGCAGCCAATTCTCCCGAACCGATAAGTTTATAAACTCTATGAGAACTAACCCCCAACATTTTTGCAGTTTCCTGTATTGTAAACATATATTTTGTTTCTGTATATTGTAAGCTTGTCATAAATCTCACTCCTTCCTATTATTACTTATATGTTTCAATTTTTTCGGAGCATTTGGTGATATTTAGTACTGTTGAAATTATTTCTCGTACAATTTATAATGCTATTGCTTCAATTTTCATATTATTATAGATTTATGTAAATTATTTCAAGACTTATAAAAAACAGGATAAGACCTGATTATCCATAAAATTAAAAATTCTAAAATCAATTAAAACAAAAGTATACATACAGAAAAACAGAGTGCAACAAAATTGCACTCTGTTAGTTGTTACCAAATTTCTGTTTTCATCTTGCCAGAGATATAATCATTTACTGATGCAGACAAAACCTTAAACTTATTACCGTCTTTATATCCTTTCAATTTTCCTTCATGTATAAGCTTATAAAAAGTGCTTCGACCAATTTTAAGAATCTCCATTATCTCATCACGTGTTAAAATCTCTTTCTTTTCAAGCAGTTCATTCATTGCTATAACCTCCTGTGTTATTATTTTTTATATTAATGTTAATTGTTTTATCATGTTTCATTTCATTAGCCAGTAACGCAACTCTGGAAGTTATGATATATTTTCTATAAATGGTAAAAAATGCACATTTCCCTTATATATATAAGGGGATTGTGCAAAAATCACCATTTCCAGAATTGCGTTACTCATTTTATAATAGCCTGGTCGATTGGAAAACGTGCAAAGACTTTTACAGTACATTCGAACCTTAATAACCTTGCTCTGCCTACTGCTTGTTCTATTAACGATTCCAGCATCCAAAGCTGAATTTTCCTTAATTTTTCATTATCAAAAGAGTTGACCTGAAAATCGTAACCGTTATATTCCACACGTAAAGAACGCATATTACAGCTTTCTACATTCACACCAGCCGCCATGCCATACAGCTTATATACCAGTTCGTCTACATTCGGTAATCCAACTACTGATATATTTTTGCCTTCCAGACAATTTAGACCTTCAATTGCACCATAATGATATTTTGTACCAAACAATTCCTCAAAAGCCTTGAATGTAATAATAATATCATTGCCAATTTGACTTTTCAGATAATTCATAATGCCTTTCTGTTCAAGCAGTGCATGACGACTGAATGTATACTTAGGATAAAGCCCTAATTCTCCAATGTATTTCGCCGTTTTACATTGATAATCATAAACAGAATAATGTGTGAGCATATTGTAAATCTCAGCATTTGCAGTAGCCGACATTACAATCACTTTTTCACATGGAAGCCATTTTCTCTTTAAAAAAGTTGTTGTTTTTCCGTCATTGTAAATATAGCACGACTCTGCCAAATCAAGAATATTGCCATCTACATTTTCTAACGCTGAAATAAGTTCTTCTGTTAGTTCAATCTCTTCATTTTCTCTGTAATCGTATCTCTGATAACCAGTATTATCAATAACTGATTTCAGCTTTTTTATGACTTGATAAGAGAAACAATTACTCTTTATCGCCCAAAGAATATCCTTATTATCAACGCTTTGTGTAGACAGTATTGTGCGCATAATATCTTCATCAATAATGACCTCTCTGCCTTCTAACAGCGTACTGTTTCTGTTTTGTAAAAGCAATCTGTCATGAGTTGTTATGATATGCCCATCAAAGTTCTTGATAATTTCAAGAGCTTCAAGATATGCATTCAATGTCCTATAATCAGGATGTCCTGTTGGCATTTTTTCAAATATCTCAATCATCATATTAAGTGCATATTTACCTGCTCCGACTGCATAAATATGATTAATTTTTTCCTGTATTTCCAATGTAAACTCCGGCATTTCAGGCGTATAGGCAATATTTTTGATGCCTTTAGAAACTGCTTTATTATATATTTCCATTTTAAGTTTATGCGTTGGAACAGCAATCAGAAATTTTCTTTCTGTGTCCTGAAGCAAGTAATCAAGATAAAGATTAGTCTTTCCGATTCCTGTCTGTGCTCTTATGATATGTACGCCTTGATTTTCAGAATAAACAGCTTGCAAGAACTTATTTTTCAAATCATTTTCAGCTTCTTCAATTGTCACATACTCTTTTTTTACAGTCTGCAAAATAGTTGATTTACCTGGCTTTGCAGTCAAAATCATGTTCTTACCATGCAGACATTCTTTTTCATAAGGACAATTACAGCAGCCTTGTGGTTGATAATCCATTGCAATCAGAATATTAACGATTGCCTCCCAGTTACGTTTATGATATGCTTCAAAATCTGCAATATCTGATGACCTTATTACCTTTAAAAATTTGCTTTTGCCCTTTTCTATATTGATAAAATTTGAAGCAAGATGAAAAAGCTGTGGATAGTAATAATACGCATTACCATCAACAAAATCCCTATACAAACGACATTTATTGTATAATACATTCCAGTCAAAGTTTCTTGTAACTACTCTTCTGCTTTTATTTTTGACAGTACTACTCAGAGTTGGCGGATTCATTCCTTCATAAACAAATTTACCGTCATCCACAACAGGTAAAATCTTGTCATACTTTATACCGAGATTCTGATAAAATTTCTTAATCTCTCTTGTGTAATGATTCGTACCATATCTGTCATTCATATATGTTACAAAGCAAATCAGCAAATCCTGAAATGATATTTCAATGGGTTTGTCAGCCAGTTCAAGCAATCCCTTGCCGCCAAAGAACATACGTGAACTGTCTTTACATGCCTTATCGCATTCTCCAAAAATTTTCATAAACATTGCAATAATAGTTTCAACTGTAAATGCATCACATATCATATCACTCAAAGCAAATACAACACGAAACTTTTCATGTTCGGCTTCATATGAAAATGTCTTATAGGCAAACAATATAGGAAGTCTGTAATGGTTCGCACGATTCTTGATTTCAACAAATGTTACACCATTATCAAAGTCCAGTGCAATCAACTGCTGACCTATAAAATTCTCTTTTCTGCGTTTTCCATTATAAATTGCAGGACTGAATGTACAGCCACAATCTCCTACTTCATATGCAAGCTCTCTGAAATTTATACTTTTTATATATAATCCATTGCTGATTTTTCCTGTCTCTTCGCCTGACGGCTTAGAATTATAACGCTTATTATTAAACGAAATCTCATATTTTTTCATAGATAAACAACTCCTGACAAGTATATTTTTATTATCTTGTTTCCCATTATATTTAATCTCCTATAGTGAAGGACTATGT
>CAMWXM010000051.1 GCA_947178195.1 uncultured Ruminococcus sp. | reverse complement strand
TGATAAAATAATTAACAAACTAAATAGTGCATAGTCTGTGCTTAATGCAATTAAATGGTTGCAACAGAGAAAAACGCTTGCTATTCTATGTAAAATTATATAAATTATTTCATAAAAATATTGATTTTTATCACAAAATATGATATAATTATAGTGTATGTATTATATTGCACAATATAATTAAACGAAAGCTGGTACTGATATGACCAATCTCAGAGAAAACAAGCCTACTGCGGACGTTCTTATGACTTCTATGAGAGCGATGGGCTATACATTTGAAAGTGCAATTGCTGATATTATTGATAATAGCATAAGTGCTCATGCTCATGAAATTTTTCTTCATTTTCCCATAGATCCTTCGGAAAGTTATGTAGCTATCTGCGATAATGGTGACGGAATGACATCTGAGGATTTATTTGATGCCATGAAATATGGTAGTGAATCCAAAAGAGCAGGAAGATCCAATGATGATCTTGGAAGATTTGGTCTTGGATTAAAGGCTGCTTCATTGTCACAGTGTAGGAAGCTGACGGTTGCAAGCAAGAAAAATGGTGCGGTATCTGCTTTTATCTGGGATCTTGATGTGATTGAACAGAAGCGTGACTGGTATGTGATAGAATGTTCCGTGGAGCAGACTGAGAATATCAGGTTTATTGATTACCTTGATAAATATGAAAGCGGAACAGTTGTATTATGGGAAAATTTTGATGTACTGGAAAAATCAAGCGGCAATGTTTTTGGCGCTCTTAGTACTAAAATGACTGACACTTCGGACTATCTGTCGCTGATATTTCATCGCTTTCTCAACAGAAGCGATAAATCAGTGGTCAAAATAACAGTAAATAATTTTCAACTCAAAGGCTATGATCCATTTCTTGAAAGCCACAATAAGACAAATATCAGGAGAGAAATCCAGCTCATGATACCTGATGCAAGAGGAATTGAACAAACTGTTCTTGTCCAGCCGTATATTCTTCCTTTTCAGAAAGATTTGTCTGATGAAGATAAGAAAAAATCAGGCGGTATAGAGAATTATCGTTCAAGACAAGGCTTCTACATATATAGAAATGAACGGCTTATAGTATGGGGAACCTGGTTTAACAGACATCGTGATGAACTTACCAAATATGCAAGGATACGTGTTGATATTCCTAATACTCTTGATGATATATGGGGTATAGATATCAAGAAGCAGAGCGCTACTATTCCACCGTCTATCCGTAAAAGGTTAACAAAAGCCATTGATGATGCAATGGATAGTTCTGTGCAGAAGCAGACCTACAGAGGCAGAATTGCTAAGGTCAATGAAAATTTGGATTATATATGGGATCGTGTCAGTCAGCGTGAAGGTTTGTTTACATATCATATAAACCGTAATTCAAAAATTTTTGATTTTATAAAAGAAAGAATTGATGAAGAAGCATTTCCATACCTTGATATGCTCCTGGAAGAAATTGAAAAAAATGTACCTTATCAACAGATATATATTGACAAGTCACAGAATATCATAGACGAAGAGGTTACAGATGAACGTAAGGCAGATGTTGAGGCAAAAGCGGCGGTTATGATTAAATTTGCTATAGGTACAGGTGCAGCAGACATAAGTGAAATGATAGACAGATTATTTTTATCTGAACCCTTCAGTAATTTCCCTGAATTAAAAAATAAATTAAAGGAGAACTATAATGGTTAATTTCGAAAAAGTCAATAGTCTCGTTGGCATAGTAAAAAATTTGATAGATGTAAGAGGTATTTTAAATACTCTTACTGAAGAAAAGATAGATGAACTGATTACAGAAGCAATTGGTTTCATGGGGATTGAGTACCTTGATGAAGAGTTAGAAACGTGCAGACGTGATCTGAAGTACAGATATATGATACAGTCAAGACCTGGTAGCATGATACTTAATGATTATGATCAAGGCGAGTGGTATACTGACATAAAGGAAGATATTGAACAAAGATTCTGGTCGAGATACAAAGATTACTTGATTGATGAAAAACACTTCAGTCCGAATGTTGTCAGCAAGCTTGGCAATGAAACACTTGATCAAGAGCTTATGAATTATCTGCTCAATCCAAATATTGAAACTGATGTTCCTGTTCTCAGGAGGGGCCTTGTTATTGGTGATGTGCAGTCTGGTAAGACATCTACATATATTGGTCTTATATGTAAGGCTGCTGATGCAGGTTTCAAGGTTTTTATTCTTCTGACAGGAACAATAGAGTCACTCAGAAAGCAGACACAAGAGAGAGTTGAGGAAGGCTTTATCGGAATTGATATGTCTGATTCGACAACTGGTGGTAAACGTGTTGGTGTCGGGCTGGATAATAAGGCTATATCTGCAATGGCACTTACTTCAAGAAATAACGACTTTACTGGAGATTCTAATAAAATTGCTGTTGCGTTGAGAAGTTTCAATGCTGTTGTATTTGTTATTAAAAAGCAGAAAGATGTACTCAACAAACTGACGAAATGGCTGAAAAATCTCAATGCCGATCAGTTGACAGGTAAAATTGATCTTCCTATGCTTATGATTGATGATGAAGCAGATAACGCTTCTATCAATACAAGCAAGAACAAGGAGGATCCGACTACAATTAACCGTCTTATCAGGAACCTTGCTAATCTCTTTACACGTTCCAACTATATAGGATTTACGGCTACACCTTTTGCAAATGTATTCATTGATCCGGAAACAACTGAGGAAATGGAGAATCAGGATCTTTTCCCTGAAGATTTCATCGTTTCTCTGCCGACTCCTTCTAACTATATCGGACCCGAGAATATATTTGCCAAAGGTGGTGAATATCATTCACAGCTTATTTATATTACCGATGCAGGTATAGAAGAGAGTGACGGATATTCATTTTATTTCAAGCATAAGAAAGACTGGCAGGGAGATCTGCCTGGAAGCTTGACAGATGCAATTTATTCCTTCTATCTTGTGAACGCCATAAGAGATCTGCGAGGCGATAAGAAAACACATCGCTCGATGCTCGTAAATATGTCCCGATTTGTGAATGTGCAGAAATATATCCGCTCAGAAGTTGAGGATATTCACAGTAAGGCATACAGAGAAATAAAATTCAATCTCAGTCATGACTTTAATGAGTCAATGAAAAGTCCTGTGCTGAGAGAAATTCACGTGTTGTGGGAGGAGCATTTCTCGGACACCGGATTTGACTGGGACGATATTGTTAATGTTCTATATGAGTCGATTGACCCCATAATGATCAAAGTAGTCAACAGTGTAAATGGAACAGATAAACTTGTTTATCCTGCCAATGAGAGTATCAGAGTTATTGCTATCGGTGGTCTTGCCCTCTCAAGAGGTCTGACACTGGAGGGATTGATTATCAGCTATTTCTACAGAAATACTTGTACATATGATGTGCTTATGCAGATGGGAAGATGGTTTGGTTACAGGAGAGGATATGAAGATTTGTTCCGTATCTGGACACATCGTGCGTCAGCGGAATGGTATGCTGAAATTTCAGCTGCAACTGAAGAACTAAAAGCTGATATGCGCTTGATGAACGAAGATAAAATGCGTCCCAGGGATTTTGGTATTCGTGTAAAAAATGATTCCGCAGATCTTCAGATTACATCAACAAATAAAATGAGAAATTCTGTCGATGAAATAGTGACTAACAGTTATTTCGGAAATATTATTGAAACCCCCTATCTCGTTTTCAATCCTGAAACGCAGAAGAGGAATTATATTGCAGTAAAAGAGTTTATAGAGCTTCTTGTATCAGATGGTGCATCATTTAATCGTGTACAAACATGTCAGGGCAGAAACAGATTAATGCTACAAGATGTTCCTAAATACAGTATAATTGAATTATTCAGAAAACTTTCTGTTTCAGCTTATAATTCGCACTTCAACACTTCTCAGATTATAAGATTTCTGACAGGCTGTGATGATACAAGTATTGAATTATTTGATATTGCTTTAGTTGAAGGTAATTCAGGCAATAAAGTAGTTAGTATTGCCGGAGAAGAAATTACAACAATATACAGAGGAAAATGCCGTGCATCTGAAATTGATGACAGACTGAATATTGGCAGAAAGGGAAAACTCGGAGGTCCGGGGGATGGTATTGCTGGTATTGTTGATACAACAGATATAACAGCTGAAGAAATAATAAATACAGCTAAAAGTCGATTCAGAGTTGAATATAAAGATAAAAGGAAAAAAGTTTTTCCCGATGGTGCAACATATCCCGGAGAAACATGGTTTAGGTATGTTAAAAACAGAAAGCCTCTTTTAATTATTTACCTTATTGATGTAGAAGGAGAGGATGGAAATGAAACTACTATTAATAAAATGAAGGCTGGTATGTCTCATTTTCCTTCTGTCGGGTTTGCACTTGGATTTCCTGAAAACAATAATAAAGCCATTTACAATATTTCAACTTATCGTGCTAATAAAACCTATAATTACTTTGAATGCAACGATATCCTTGCTGAAAGTGAGGAAGAATAATGACAATCAAAGAAAGATTTGATAATTTTACGAAACCTGCTTACTATTCAAGAGTTGATAATGAACATATTCTTGAAATGTATATAGGACTTGATGAAAATGGAAGAAAGTCAATTGAATTGCGGTCTGCTTTCAATCCCCGTAAAGTTAATGGTACATCTGCTATTGAAGTGAATCAGTATGACAATCAAAAATATAAAACGATACGATTTTCTCTTACAGATGAAGAAATAAGCGGACTATTTTATACATTCTGCGAAGATTTAATTGAGCAGACAAGAAGTATTCAGCATAACTCAGAAGGATATAATGCTATTGTACTTCGTTTTCATCAATGGAAAAAAATGTTCGTATCCTCAAAAAAAGATTTTCTGAATGAAGCTCAGATAATGGGCTTGATTGGTGAATTACTGTTTCTGAAAGATCAGCTGCGTAACAGGATAGGTTTATCAGAAGCTTTAAGAAGCTGGAGTGGTCAGGAACTGACGCACAAAGACTTCTCATATGGCAACACCTGGACTGAAGTAAAGACTATCAGGCGGGGATCCCAAGCAGTGCGCATATCTTCGTTGGAGCAGCTTGATAGTGAGCATGACGGTGAATTGGCTGTCTATGCTCTCGAAAAAATGAGTGCAGAATACAATGGCATTACACTGAACAAACTGATTGTTGATATACGCAATCTCTTTTCAGACAATGATGATCGTGATTTGTTCATGTCAAAAGTAGCACTGCAGGGTTATGAATATAATAACTTCTATAATGATTTTGTATTTGAAAAAATTTACAATAAAAATTTCAAGGTTGATAAGAATTTTCCGCGGCTTACACCAAATGATCTTCCGGAAGCCGTTGTAAAGGCAATTTATGATATTGACCTTAATAAAATATCTGAATTTGAAGTATTAGAATAAAGGAAGTGAATGGCTATGGACTATCAGGAATATAAAGAAGAATTTCTGAATATATTGAGAGCTGACTCTGCCCACAGTGGGACAGATACAGAAGATGAATTTTTGAATCATACCCTTGATCTTCTTATGGATTTCAATGAACTTGATTCTCCTGAAATGACCGGTATGGGGGACAAGAAGGGTAGAGGTGGGAGGCTTATGAGAGCTGATGGTTATTGCTTTGATGAGGTGGATCATAGCCTTATACTGATTATCAGTGATTTTCAGGACTCAAAAGAACCCGACAAACTTACAAGGACAAGAGTTGATGAACTATATTGGAGATTGTATTATTTTATTGATGAAGTGTGCAACGGTAATATTGGTACTTATTTTGATGATTCAGATGATGTTTTAAAAATTTCAAGCTATATCCGCAAAAGGATGAATGCGGAAAGTGACGATCCGGATCTTGTTCTGAAATTAAAATTTTATATTCTCACCAATAAGGAACTTGATACCCGACTTCTCAGCACAAATCTTTTTGAAACTACAATTAATAACACGAGAGGAAATGAAAAAAAAGCAAAGACAACAAAAAAAATTAAAAAAGATGATTTTAATGGAAAGCCACTTGAAATTTCTCTTTGGTATCCTGAACGATTCTTTGAAATGGAAAACAGCAATAATACTGAACCTATCATTATTGACGTGGCTGAAGATTACGGTTACACAGGTATTCCATGTATTAAGGGCAATATCGGTGATAATCTTGGTTATGAAGCCTACATTGCGATTATACCCGGAAAGCTCCTTGCAGACATATATATTGAACATGGCAGTCGTGTCCTAGAAGGCAATGTCAGGGCATTTCTCGGAACGAGCGGATCCAAAAGTGTGAATAGTGGTATTAGACGTACAATCCACAATGATCCTACAAAATTCTTTACATATAACAATGGTATTGCTACAACAGCTTCAGATGTAGAAACAGAGTTGATTAATGACCAGCTCTATATTACACGGATTGTTGATCTTCAGATTATTAATGGTGGTCAGACAACTGCTTCACTTGCGGAAGCTATTCTGAAAAAGACTAATACAGAACTGAACGATATCTATGTTCCTATGAAGCTTACTGTTATTGATGATCGCGAGACAGAGGATGAGAACGGTATACGTTTCTATGATGCTATGGTGCAGTCTATAGCAAAATATGCCAATAGTCAGAACAAGGTAACTGCTGCCGATTTGTTTTCCAATGATCCTTTTCATATTCAGATGGAGCAGATGTCAAAAAGATACCTTGCTCCTCCGGGTCAGATTGCCGTACCTACAGGTTGGTATTATGAGCGATCAAGAAAAAAATACCAACAGGAGCAGGTCAAGCTCTCAAAAGATGCCCAAAAGCGCTTTATATCCAAGTTCCCCAAAACGCAGATCATCACTAAAGAGCAACTTGCTATGTATATCACTACAGTTTTTTCACTTCGTCCTGATATTGTTTCAAAAGGTAAGAACTGGACAATGAAGGCTTTTGGTGCTCAGATAAGTGAAGAATTCAGAAAGCACCGGGAAACGTTTAATGAATCCTATTTCAAGAAGTGCATTTGTGCTGCTATTATATACAGGGCTGTTGACAACTATCTTGAAACACATAAAGACTCTGCCAGGAAGCCTACCGGATTCTGGTATAAGACTGGTGGTTATAAGTTAAATATTGTTCCGTATTCAATTGCTAAAATTATTTCTTCTCTTCCTGAAGGATACTCACTTGATTGGACTTATATTTGGAACAAGCAGGCTGTTTCTCCTGCATTTATGCATGAAATTGAAATCGTCACGAAAATGACAAATGACTACATTTGCGACAGTAATGGTATTATTGTGACGGAATATTGCAAAAAAAATTTGACATGGGAAACGTTTCGTGATAAAATTCATTATAGACCTTCTGATGATTTTATTAATGAGCTTATCATTACGACAGCGGTCAAGGAGAAAGAGCGGTCTGTGAAATCCCAGAAAAAAGATGAAAATAACCTGCAACAAACTATGATAATTTTAAGCCGTGGTACGGATTATTGGAGAAATATTGTAAAGACAGCTCAGGATAACAGGGTCAGTGTTTCCTTTCAGGAACTGACGGCGATTAGTCAACTGGTCGATATGGTTGAAACAGGGAAAGTTCCGATTACATCATCGGGGAAAGTGCCGTCCAGGATTGTAAAAGCAATCCAGACAGCACAGGCACTTGAAGATAAATTAATAACAGAAGGGTTGCTAAAGAAGCAATGAATCAAACCTATAATCTGGTTGAATTTTTCAGTGGAATCGGTAGCCA
Organism: uncultured Ruminococcus sp.; assembly: GCA_947178195.1. Classification (GTDB taxonomy): domain Bacteria; phylum Bacillota; class Clostridia; order Oscillospirales; family Ruminococcaceae; genus Porcipelethomonas. The sequence continues at coordinate 6,536 of CAMWXM010000051.1, read as the reverse complement.
GGCACGGGCACTTGAAAATCTCAACATCAGGATAAATACGCTTGCCACCTGTGAATGGGACATACACGCTTTTGTAGCGTATGATGCTATTCACAACTCTCCTGATCTCGATGATGAGATTGTCTATATGGAGAAATCTGAGATACTTGAAAAATTAAAGAAATACAACCTGAGCAATGATGGTAAACAGCCTATGGATTATTCTATGCTGAAGACTTATTCAGTAGGAGTATTGCGCTATATTCTTTCAGGCATCATAAGAGGTAATAATTTAGTTGATATCAGTTCCGTAAAGGGAACTGATATGTCGGAAAGCATTGACATACTTACGTACTCTTTTCCATGTCAGGATTTATCAAATGTAGGTGCTTTTCATGGCTATAAAAAGGGCATAGATAAGGATTCCAACAGCAGGTCAAGTCTTTTATGGCAAGTCGGGAGAATTCTTCAGGAAATGAAAGATGCAGATAAGTCGCTTCCTCGGTTCCTTATTATGGAGAATGTGCCGACATTGCTGTCGAAGAGGCATTTTAGCAATTTCAGTAACTGGATCAATGATTTGAAGTCTCTCGGATATTTCAGCAGATATTTTCAACTGAATGCATTGGACTTCGGACTTCCTCAGAACAGACCACGACTTTTGATGCTTAGTATATTTGTTGGAGATGATGAAGAATTATACAACAAATTAAAAGAATACTTTAACACAATAAACGAAGAATATCTTTTAAAATTTTTTAAAAAGACCAATTTTTATAAGAACAGAAAGAAAAATATCAACCAGTTACTGCGAATCAACTATAGTAAAAAACAATTCTTTGAGGAAGCTGTTGAATCTACTCCAAATGATACTCCATCCAGGCGAAGAATATGGAAAGAAAATCCTCAGATCATTCTTCCGGATGGCTCAATAAATAAAGAAATAAAATACATACGCACTATTACCACTAAGCAGGATAGAAATCCTAATTCAGGTAATCTGTATTTTGACAGCGGAATAAGTGGACGGAGTAAGTTCAGGTATCTTACTCCCAGAGAGTGTATGTTATTTATGGGGTTTGAGGATCAGGATTATATAAATATCAAAAAAAGAAATATTGAATTTCATAAAGGAAATTATTTTTTTCCCCGGGATAAGATAATCAGAATGGCAGGGAATAGTATCCCAGTAAAGCTACTTGAGGGAATATTTTGGTTGATGATAAAAACTGATGAATTTATAGAGGATTATAAAAATGGACGTACATAATAAAGAAACAAGAAGCTATAATATGTCATGTATTAAAGGAAAAAACACTAAACCTGAAGAAATAGTGCGTAAATATCTTTTCTCACATGGTTTAAGGTATAGGAAAAATGATAAAAAATTACCGGGGACGCCTGATATTGTACTGCCAAAATACAAGACTGTGATTTTTGTGAATGGATGTTTTTGGCATGGCCACGAAAATTGCCGATATTTTGTAGTTCCTAAAACTAATACGGAATTTTGGACGAATAAGATTGAAACGAATCGGCAGAGAGACAATAGAAAAATAAATGACCTTAAAAGACTTGGTTGGAATGTTATTGTTATATGGGAATGTCAGTTAAAAAAATATGTTATTGAGGATACATTAAACGCTGTTTTAAATGGAATTCTTCATGAGAATGATTAAATTGTTTTTATTTTGAAACTGTATAATATCGTCTAGTTACATTTAAAATGTTGAGATATTTTTAAGGTATTTCAATATACCAAAGACCAATTAATCTAACAAGATTCGCATAATCAAGATAGTGTGTATTATCTAAAAAATAATAAAATAAATTAAATAGTTAGTGAGGTTATATATTATGTTACAACAACCTAGAGCAATTAGAATAATTTACATGGTATCATCAGCATTATTTAGTGCGGCTTCTTGTGTATATGGATGGACTGCGCCTTTAGGAGCTGCTTTAGGTTTAGCAGCAAATTTAACAGAAGATATTAAAAACGATGATGAGGATATTAGAAACGATAATATAAAAAATTTTTCTAATGCAGTAGAAGCCGCATTAGATCGCACAAAGCAACGTATTACCTCTAAGTCACAACAAAAAATGCTTGATGAATTGTGTCAGACGGAAATGGAGCCTGGCACATTAAAGGAATTAATAAATATAGTTGAATCACATCGAGAACACTATTGGACAAAAGACGGGTTTCAGGACGTTATTAATATATTTGAAATGTATTTTAGAGATGAAATATCAAAATCACATTATTTAAGTAATTTATATATTTTGTCAACAGGCTTTGTCACATTAGATAAATTGAAAATAATAGTTGATGATCTTGATGAAAGCAATAAAAAGTTGGACAAAATACAAAATGAGGTTTCAGGTATAGGGGAAATGCTCAAAAGCGCAAAAAAAGTCTGTAATGAATGTATATATAGTATTGCATTTATCTTAGTTTCTATGGCGGGCTTTTTGGGATGCAGTATTTTAGGCAATTATCTGTATGACAAAATATTAATTATAATTGCCCCTATTTGTTATGGAATATCAGATTTTCTGATATATTTTCTTAATAAAGGTGGTTATGTGTTTGCACTGTTTAATAGGGAAAAATTAAAAAATCGAAATTTAAATGGCAAAATTTATAAAACAATTATATCTATTTTAATTCCTGTTATTTTGCCAGTATCTTGCTTTTGGATAATACTACTGGCATCAGATATGAATTCAAACGACTTATTTTTTCCTACATACGGATTAATCCTGGGAAGTATAATGAGTATTATTTTGAAAAATTTTAGATTTTGAATTAAATTTAGAGTATGAAATTATTTATATACACATAGTTAAAATGGCTTTGATTGCCGTATGCTAAACCTAAAACGAATTCGATTTTTACTAATAAATCGTTTATCCAGTTTTATTAGCAAAAATCATTGTAATTGTTATAGATGAAAAATTAAAAGTATTGAAAGAACTACTGAAACAATAAGAATTGGATAATATTTCTTTTCCAGATGATTTTAATATTTTGGTAAATTATGCAAAATTGGTAATGGACTCTAATATTTCAGAATTTGCGTAAAGTTATGATGTAATAAAAAGGTGTTACTATGAAAATATGGGGAATCCAATTTCAAAAAGAGTATAATTTCGAAAAAATATTGCAGTAGACTATTTTAAAAGTATCCACCAACCAAACTCACATAAGTCAGCGGTATTGAATATATACTTCGTGAGATTTATGGCTCGGACTTTTTTAAGGGCATGATTGTATATCCCGCCTCAACAGTCACGTTTGCACAGGGTTTAGCCACACATAAAAAGGACTGATATGATAAAAATAGCATATCAACGGTATGACGAATTGTATCAGGAGGTCATAAAATGACGGACTACAAGGAAATCCTTAGACTGAAAAGCATGAACTACAGTCTAAGAGCATGTTTAGTATCTATTGAGAATAATACGGATAAAGGTAAGAGAAAAGAACTGAAAAGAATTTTGAAGAAGTCTCTCACAGTTTTTTCAAAGCCCACAACATTTATCAAGCTAGCCAAAGGAGCGTTCCACAATCCAACGCTGGGGAAGAACAGCAAAAGTATGTAATTCATTGCGTTTAACCAGCTTAGAAAAATGGTAATCGTCAAACCCTTCAACATCACCTCAATTACCACGCCCCTGCCGGTCTGTACCGACAGGGGCATTTATCACTTTAAATCAACATTCCAAGGCAAGACCGGTTTATCCGATGACAGCAACCTGAAAAAATAATCCTCCACATTGAGACCATTAGCACAAGCAGTGACCGCAAGAGAATAGATCAGAGCACTTGCCCGTGCGCCATTCTGTGTATTTGAAAACAGCCAGTTTTTTCTTTTATGTTCTATAACACATAAAAGAAAGAATTAACTGTTCTGAATTATCAACTGCGTAAGCATTTAGACTAAAATGACAAGAAATAAAATAAATAGGAAATAATGTCGCATCTTCATTGTTTTATGCGAAAACTATTAGATTTTATCAAAAATTATTAGAAATATCATTGGATTATTAGAAAAAGATATTGACATTTTCTAATAAAAGTCGTATAATATATACGGAGGCGATAAAAATGCTTGAAGATGAATTGATCGAACTGGTAGAAAATATAAAACGGCAAAAATGCGAAAGCAATTATATAGAGCTTAAATCGGCGAGAAACGGTTGTCCAAAATTATTTGATACGTTTTCGTCGTTTTCAAATCAGCATGGCGGGGGTAAAATTCTTTTCGGAATTGATGAAAACTCCGGATATGAAATTTGCGGAGTTTATGACGCTGCTGATTTACAGAAAAAAGTAATGGAGCAAAGCTTGCAGATGGAGCCTGAAATACGTCCGTTGTGCACGACGGTTTGTATTGACGGCAAGGTAGTTGTTTGCGCCGAAATACAGGAGCTGGACAATTTTCAAAAGCCTTGCTTTTATAAAGGTGCAGGCAGATTGAAGGGTTCTTATGTTCGTGTCGGTGACGGAGATCGTCTTATGAGCGAATATGAGGTCTACAGCTATGAGGCGTTTAAAAAGAAAATTCAGGACGAACTTCGTACTTCAGAACGTGCGGATCTGACCGATATAAAGTCTGCCGAGTTTGCAAAATATGTTCTTGAAATAAAAAGCAAGAAGCCAAATCTTGCTGATCTGGACGAGGATAAAATATGCAGGCTGCAAGGCTTTTCTGTCGGTGGAAAGCCGACAATTGCAGGGTTAATGCTTTTTTCAGTATATCCGCAGGCTTTTTTTCCGCAGCTTTGCATTACGGCTGTGTCTGTTCCCGGTACAGAGATGAGCATGACGGGAAGTGTAGGCGAGCGGTTTATTGATAATCAGAGAATTGACGGAACAATACAGCAAATGCTGAATGACGCATTGATTTTTGTGCGCAAAAACATGAAGCAGAAAACTATTATTGACAAAAATTCGGGTAGACGTACAGACCGCAGCGAATATCCTGTAATTGCCGTCAGAGAGCTTATTATCAATGCACTTGTACACAGGGATTACAGCATTCATACGGATTCTGCGCCTGTTACAATAAGAATGTACAGCGACAGAATGGAGATCGAAAATCCGGGCGGACTTTACGGGCGGACTACTATTGACAGGCTTGGGAAAATGTCCGCAGACACGAGGAATCCGTTTATTGCAAATGCCCTTGAGATTCTTGGAGAAACGGAAAACCGATACAGCGGAATTCCTACTGTTATAAGTGCAATGAAGGAATACGGTCTGCCTGCGCCGGAATTTATAAGCGAACGTGGGATATTCAGGGTCACGCTGTATAACGGTGAGAGTGAGGCTATATATACAAGCGGCGAAGAAGCGGAAATACTTGATTTCTGCACACAGCCGAGAAACCGTGCCGATATCGAAAAACTTTTTGACGGGAGAATGACTATAGCATATGTTATGACAAAATATGTGCATCCGATGATTGAGGACGGGCGGCTCAGACTTACAATCCCCGATAAGCCCAAAAGCAAGAAACAAATGTATGTAAGGGCTGATAGATTTGTATAAATTGCAGCGACTAGGTTTTTTCGTAGTCGCTGTGCATGTTTTTCATTTAATTTTTTTCTGAATTTTTGAGCATTTCATTTTGTGGGGACTGTTTTTTACGGCCCCTTTCTTATTTTAACTGAAACCACTTAATTGAAAAGTTTGTAAAATACTCGCATAAGTTTTCAGTGAAATTTATTATAATATATTGACTGTTCTGCTGCGGGTGTGGTATAATAATGAAAAGTAGCATTAAAACTCGCAGTACTTTTCAATGAGGTGGTAATATGGAGATAAAGAGAGACGGATATTTGCAACAGATAATCGACTATATGTGGGACGGACAGGTCAAGGTCATAACCGGCATTCGCCGCTGTGGAAAATCTTTTCTGCTGAATGTGCTGTTTAAGAATTATCTGCTCGGACAAAATATCTTGCCCGACAACATTATTTCAATTGAGCTTGATCTGACTAAGGACATAAAATACCGTGATCCTCTGGCACTGGCGGAGTATGTCCGCAGCAAGACTGAGGGACAGAGTAAGCAGTTTTATCTCTTTGTCGACGAGATACAGATGTCTGATGAAGTGAAAAATCCTTATAATCCTGACGGTAAAAAGATCACGTTTTTTGACGCTTTGAATGATCTGAGATCGCTGCCGAATCTTGATGTGTATGTAACGGGAAGTAATTCAAAAAAGCTCTCTAAGGATATTCTGACCGAGTTTCGTGGGCGAAGTGACGAGATAAAGGTTCATCCTCTCAGCTTTGCGGAGTATTACTCTGCGGTGGGAGGCGACAAGGAGGACGCTTTCGAGGAATATGCTTTCTACGGCGGTATGCCGCTGATATTGTCTCGTCCTAACGATACGGCAAAGGCGAACTATCTGTCCTCGCTGTTTTCTGAGGTTTACATCAAGGATATTGTCGAGCGTAAAAGGATTGAGCGTGAGGATGTGCTTGGTCAGCTGATTGACCTGCTTTGTTCATCGGTTGGTTCGCTGACTAACCC